>CALLFD010000285.1 GCA_937997605.1 uncultured Collinsella sp.
AATGAAAAACCGTTTGATGTGAGTTAATATAAACAACGTCGTGAATCTGACTCCTGCCACACGCACGACAGGGGTTAAACACAAAAAAGGAGTCAACTATGGTTTCTGAGAAGGCTACCCTCGTTAATCCTCAGGGTCTGCACATGCGTCCGGCTGGTCTGTTCGCCTCCACCATGGGCAAGTACGCCTGTGACGTGACGGTCGTTACCCCCGAGAAGGAGGTCAACGGCAAGTCCCCGATGGCTCTCATGGCTGCTGGTATCCCCTGCGGCACCGAGGTCGAGGTCAAGTGCGACGGCGCCGACGAGGCCGAGGCCCTGGCTGCTGCCATTGAGCTCATCAAGAGCGGTCTTGGCGAGTAGAACTCAAACGGGTCGCATGTTGAACAACTAAGTTCATATTTGGGGGCGCAGTGACCTGTTGTAAGGTAGCTGCGCTCTTTTGTCATGGATATGGCAAAACGCTTTATCACATGACACGGAGAGAGGAATGGGAATGTATCAGGGAGTCAACGCTTCCGAGGGCATCGGTATCGGCACCGTCATGGTCGCCGTCGATCCCGACTTGACGTTTGAGCCGCACGAGGTTGCTGATTCGGCAGCAGAGAAGGAGCGCTATCAGTCCGCTCTTTCGGTCTTCTGCGAGAAGACCCAGGCTCAGGCCGACCACATGAAGGAGACGGTGGGCGAGGCCGAGGCCGAGATCATGAGCGGACACATTGTCCTGGCTCAGGACCCGGGCATGACCGACGCCATCAACGCCGCCATTGACGGCGGCACCTGCGCCGAGCAGGCGCTCATGGACACCTCGACCATGTTCGAGAACATGTTCCTGTCCATGGACGACGAGATGTTCCGTCTGCGCGCGGCCGACATCGCCGACATCCGCACCGGTATTCTGGCCGAGCTGCTGGGCAAGGAGGTCGTCGACCTCTCCGTCCTGCCCGAGAACACTGTCGTTGTCGTGCACGACCTCACGCCGTCCATGACCGCCACGATCGATAAGGCCCACGTTGCCGGTATCGTCACCGAGACCGGTGGCCGCACGTCGCACTCCGCGATCATTGCGCGCGCCCTCGAGATTCCGGCTGTCCTTTCGGTTTCCAACAGTTGCACCGCGCTGCGCAACGGTATGACCGTTGTCGTCGACGGCGGCAAGGGTATCGTCGAGGCCGATCCCGACGAGGAGACGCTCGCTGCCTACACCGCCAAGGCCGAGGCCTTCGCTGCCGAGAAGGCGGCCCTCGAGGCCTTCCGCGGCAAGCCGTCCGTGACTGCCGATGGCATCAAGAAGATCATCGCTTGCAACATCGGTAACCCCGATGACGTGCCCAACGCGCTCGATCACGACGCCGAGG
>CALLFD010000286.1 GCA_937997605.1 uncultured Collinsella sp.
CCCAGTCCTGGATAAGGTGGCCGACCTGGTTGACCGGCACGTCCTCGGCGCGCAGAATGCCCACCACACCGGGCAGGGCCTCGGCCTTGGAGGTGTCGATGGAGAGCACGCGGGCGCGCGGATACTTGGAGCGCACGGCACTGGCATAGGTCAGGCCCGGCTGGTCGAGCTCGTCGATGTCGTCGGGATACTTGCCCTCGCCGAGCACCTTCTTGCGCACGTCAATACGGAAGGCGCGCTTGCCCACGCCGTAGTCATCGCCGCGCTCCAGGTCCTCGTCGATCTGCTTTTCGCCGCGGAGCACCGCAGCGGCCAGCGAGATGCCCTCGATAATCTTTTTGTAGCCGGTGCAGCGACAGACGTTACCGCGAATGGCGTACTTGATCTGCTCCTCGGTGGGCTCGGGGTCCTCGGCGATGAGCGCTGCGCCCGCCATGACCATACCGGGGATGCAAAAGCCGCACTGCACGGCGCCCACGGCGCCAAAGGCGTACACAAAGGCCTCGCGCACGTCCTCGGGCAGGCCCTCGACGGTCACGATGTTACGGCCGGCGGCAAGAGCAGTGGTCAGTACGCACGCCTTGACGGCCGCACCGTCCACATGGATGGTGCAGGTGCCGCAGGCGCCCTCGGAGCAGCCGTCCTTGGCGGAGTGAATGTGCAGGTCGTCGCGCAGATAGCGCAGCAGTGGTTTATTCTCCGTCGTCGTGTGCTCGACACCGTTAACGGTAAAAGTGAATTCCTGGGCCATGGTGATTCCCTTCTACACGCCGGCGGCGATGCCGGTGCGGTCGTGGATGGCGCCATGCGGGCAGACGACGGCGCACATGCCGCACGACAGGCAGTCCACGCCGTCGATATGGGCGCAGTTGTCCTCGATGCGGATAGCGCCGGCAGGGCACTTTTTGGCGCACATGCCGCAACCGATGCAGCTCGTGTCGCAGATCTTGCGCGCAATGGCGCCCTTATCGGTGTTGTTGCAGCGCACCAGGATGTTCTGGTAGCCGGGGACGAAGGCAATCACGCGCTGCGGGCACGCCATGCCGCACAGGCCACAGCCCGTGCATTTGGAGCGATCCACGCGGGCGATGCCATCGACCAGCGCAATAGCGCCGTGGGGGGCAGGCCGTGACACAGGCGCCACAGCCAATGCAGCCTTCGCTGCAGCGGGCGTCGCCGCCTGCGGAGGCGCAACCGCTTCCGCAGGCAACGTAGGCCACGTTATGTT
>CALLFD010000287.1 GCA_937997605.1 uncultured Collinsella sp.
GTTTTGAGCAGTGCGTTGGCGGTGTTGGCGCGCAGCTGCTCGGCACGGTCGATGATGTAGACCTTGGCCTTGGCACGGATGGGCGCCAGCGGCACGTCGTCGAGCAGCTCGCGGGTCTGGGCGATGAGGTAGCCCGTGGCGCTCTCGGGCGTGTAATAGTGCACATCGGGGTGCGTATGGCGGGCGACGCGCACGCAGCCATCGCATGAGCCGCAGCCGTCCTGCTCGCACAGGAAGGCTTGGGCGAGCGCCCACGCGGCGTCGAGCTTGCCCGCGCCGAGCGCGCCCAAGAACAGGTAGGCGTGCGATGCGCGGCCGCTTGCGATGGCGTTGGTCAAAAAGTCGCGCACGCGCTGTTGGGTGTCGAGCTTGGCCAGCAGGCTTGCCTGAGCGGGGGCCATATTACTCGGCCTCCTGGGCTAGCGCGGCAGCGACGGCATCCTGGGAAATGTGGAGGCCGTAGGCGCAAACCTGCTCAACCGTCTGCGCGAAGACGTCCTCGATGGACGCGGTCGCGTCGATGAGCTTTACGCGGTTTGGTTCCTCAGCGGCAATGGCGCAAAATCCCTGGTAAACACGCTCTTGGAAGGCCATACCCTTGGCCTCCATGCGGTCTGCCGCACCACGGGCGGCCATGCGCAGCGCCGCCTGCTCGGGCGTGATGTGATAGACGAGCGTGAGCGCCGGGTGCGTTCCCGCGACGGCCAGGTTGTTGGCATCGCGCACCATCTGGCGATCGAGACCGTCGGCAAACGCCTGGTAGCAGGTCGTGGAATCGTAGAAGCGATCGCACAGGACCACCTTGCCGGCTGCGAGCGCGGGGGCGATGACCTCGTGCACCAGCTGGGCACGCGCAGCCTCGTAGAGCAGCAGCTCGCAGGTGTCGCCCATCGCCGTATTGGCGGGGTCGAGCAGCAAGGCGCGGATCTTTTCGCTGATGGCGGTACCGCCCGGCTCGCGCAGGCTCACAACCTGGTAGCCAGCGAGTTCGAGCGCGCGGGCAAGCAGGCGCGCCTGCGTGGACTTGCCGGCGCCATCGACGCCCTCGAGCGTGATAAAGCTATGTTGAGCGGGCTCAAAAGCCATGGGCGCAGCCCCTTCCTACAAGGCGCGTAAATGCAGATATATCAACCAAGCCATGATACCCCAGTGCTCGGCGCGTCCCCAATGGCTAAAGGTGCCTTTCCAAAGTTGCGGTGAAATAGGGACTGATTGAAGCTCCGAGACCGCCAAGCAGTCCCTATTTCACCGCAACTTATGATGGGGAATTTTGGACGCTGGGTATAATCGTCGTATTGCATTGAAATGTGGCGAAAGGAGTGGCAATGTCTCGGTATTGCGCCTCGTGCGGCAAGCTTCTTGCAGATGATGCCAAGTTCTGCACCTCGTGCGGTGCACCCGTTGAGCAAACAACCGCGAGCGATAGCCAGCCCGCTTTTGAGCAGACCGGTTCCCTCGATACGCCGCAAGCCAAGGCGGACGACCCCCTCGCCTATCGCCCCGACCCCGCCGCAAGCCCCGCGGCCGTCGAGACCACGCAGCGCATACCCGTCGCGAGCGGCTCGCCCCAACAGCAGCCGGCTCCCGCATACGCGCCCGCTTCGCCACAGACCCCCGCTCCCAAAAAGAGCGGCACCGGGCCGCTTATCGCCGTTATCGTTGTGCTGGTGGCGATCATCATCGCCCTGGTCGTTTTCTTTGTGATCAAGCCTTTCGACAACG
>CALLFD010000288.1 GCA_937997605.1 uncultured Collinsella sp.
GATTAATGGACGGAAACGGATGTTCTATCGGGACACACTTTTTGTCCTATAAGCCGCCAAACGCAAGCGGCGGCTGCCCCAACACAAGGCAGCCGCCGCTTTTTGCTATCTATCGAATGGTGCAAAGGGGTCAGGCTTACATGCACCAATGTGGTGCGAACTAACCTGTCCCCCATGCACCAAGGGGTTGACTAGAGCTCGCAGGCAACCTTGTAGCCATCGCCAATGGCATCGCGGATGTTGCCGCACTTCTGGGCGTCGCCCAGCACGTGGGTGGCAACACCGGCAGCAGCCAGGTCGTCGGCCAGCTTGGTATTGGGACGATAGCCCATGGCAAGCACCAGCGTATCGGCACCGGCGATGGTGTGGACCTCGCCATCCTTCTCGTAGCTGATGGTGTCCTCGGTAATCTCGGTCACCTTGGCCTCGGTCAGCACGTGGACGCCCTTTGAGAGCATGCGCGTGATGAGCACCGCGCGACCGGCACCTCCCTCGTTGGCGGCGAGCGTCTTGGTCATCTCGATAACGGTGACGTCGCGATTTGCCGGCGACAGGTCGTTGACCAGCGGGGCCAGGTAATCGGCCGTTTCGCAGCCAACGGTGCCGCCGCCCACGATGACGATCTTCTTGCCCGGGAAAGCCTTGCCACCCAGCAGGTCGTCAGCCGTCATAACCTGCTTAAAGCCCTGCATAAAGGCCGGGGCGATAGGCTCGGCGCCATAAGCAAGGACAACCTCGTAGCCCGCGTAGTCGCGCTGAATGTCCTCGGCCGAGAGCTCGGTACCAAAGACGCACGTGACGCCTGCCTCGGCCAGACGACGGTACTGATACTTGATCACGCGGGTGAGTTCCTGCTTTGCCGGCGGAACGGCTGCGATGCGCATCTCGCCGCCCGGCTCATCCTGCTTATCCACGAGCACCACGTTGTGGCCGCGCTTGGCGGCAATGTAGGCTGCCTCCATGCCCGCAGGACCAGCACCCACAACGAGCACGTTCTTGGCCTCGGCGGCAGGCTCGTAGCCAGCCTCGTCGCGCTCCACGTCCGGATTAACGGTGCAGGAGATGCGCTTGCCAAACATAATGCCGTTCAGGCAGCGCAGGCAGCCAATGCAGGGGCGAATATCGTCGGCGTTGCCGGCAGCGGCCTTGTTGCAGAACTCGGCATCGCACAGATTGGCGCGGCCCATCATGCAGATGTCGGCGGCGCCGTCCTCGATCAGCTCCTCGGCGATCCAGGCCTCGTTAATGCGGCCGACCGTGGCGACGGGAATGTTCACGTGCTTTTTGATCTCGCGCGAGCAAGCGGCGTGCGAGGCCTGCTGGGTACCGGCGGCGGGAATCGCGGAGCCGCGCTTGATAGTGGTGCCGCCCGACACATGAATCATGTCGACGCCGGCCTTCTCCAGGCGACGCGAGACGTAGATCATATCGTTGAGGGTCAGGCCGCCATCGGTGTACTCGTCGCCCGAGATGCGGACGTCGATGATAAAGTCCTTGCCGCAGCGCTCGCGAATCTCGGCGATGACCTCGAGCAGGAAGCGCATGCGGGCATCGAGCGAGCCGCCGTACTCATCGGTACGCTTGTTATAGAGCGGTGACAGGAAGCCGCCGAGCATGCCGTGGGCGTGTGCCGCATGGACCTCGACGCCATCGACGCCAGCCTTCTGCATACGCACGGCAGCGTCGCCAAACTGACGCGTGAGCTCGTGGATCTCATCAACCGTGATAGGACGCGGCGCCTCGCGGGCATAAGACGGGCCCACAAAGGACGGAGCGATCAGGCGCGGCGTGCCCGGAATGTTAAAGGCCATGTAGGCGGGGTGGAAGAGCTGCGGCATGATCTTGCAGCCGTACTCGTGGACGGCCGCGGCGAGCTTTTCCCAGCCGGGGATAAACGTGTCGTCGTAGCAGCACATGTCGCCCGGCAGATAGGTATAGGTGGGCTCGACCGTCACGACCTCGGTAATGATCAGGCCCACGCCGCCCTTGGCGCGGGCACGGTAATGATCGACCAAGTCGTCAGTCACATAGCCATGATCGGCCAGGTTGGTGGACACCGGCGGCATAAAGACGCGGTTCTTGACCTCGGTTGTACCGACCTTGATCGGGCTAAAGAGCAT
>CALLFD010000289.1 GCA_937997605.1 uncultured Collinsella sp.
ACGAGATTACAGACTGTGACTGGAGTTCAGACGTGTGCTCTTCCGATCTGGAGGTTTTGGCGGTTTTGGCTCCGTTTACGATGGCGGTTTCCAGGGCCCTTACGGCGAGCATGCCCAGCAGGTCTAGGGGAACGGCGGCGCTTGCCTGGGCGCCCAGTTTGCCGCTGGCGAGGGTGTAGATGGTGTCGCCGTCGTTGGTGGTGTGTGTGGGGCGGATGGCGTGTGCGTAGGCGTCTGCGGCCATCTGGGAGACCTTGGTGGCTTGTGCCTTAGTGAGTTCCACGTTGGTGACGATGCAGCTGATGGTGGTGTTGGTGCGGTCGAGCGGCATCTGCATGGATCCGGCGGCGGCAAAGGCTGCGAGTTCCATGTCGACGATCTGGTCGCTATCGGCTGCGGCGCGCATACCGGCGACCCACTCGCCGGTGAAGGGGTCGACAACGTTGCCGCAGGCGTTGACCGAGACCACGGCGCCCACCTTGATGGGGCCGAGCGCCACGGCGGCAGCGCCAAGGCCGGCCTTCATGCAGGTAGCGGGGCCCATGAGCTTACCCACGGTAGCGCCCGTGCCGGCGCCCACGTTGCCCTGTTCGAGCTTGGTGGGGGTGTTGTCGAGTGCTTCGCGCACGGCGGCGATGCCGGCCTCAATGTCGGGGCGAACGGTGGGGTTACCAAAGGCGAGATCGAAGATACAGCTGGAGCACACGATAGGCACCTGCGTGGGGCCGACAAGCAGACCGATACCGCGGCTCTCGAGTTCGCGGGCCACGCCGCTTGCGGCTTCGAGGCCAAAGGCCGATCCGCCCGAAAGGCAGACGGCGTGGACCTTATCGACGGTGTTTTCGGGACGCAGCAGGTCGGTCTCGCGCGAAGCGGGAGCGCCACCGCGTACGTCAACGCCGCCGGTGGCGCCCTCGGGTGCCACGATTACGGTGCAGCCGGTGCCTGCCTCATCGTCCGTATAGTTGCCAAAGCAAAAGCCATCGACATCGCAAACGTCAATGGCTTTGAGCAGTGTATCCATGTTTAACTCCTATCGGTTTTCCGCCGCGCCTTGTGCCCGGTCGGGATCCGTACGGTACGCCAAAATTGTAGGCGCCGGGGGATACCCAGCGCCAGATGCAATTACGAGAGTTTTTGAATCGCGCGCGCGACGCGGGCGATGGGTAGGCCCACCACGTTATAGAAGTCGCCCGAAATATCGTGCACGAGCATGCGTCCTCCTGTGCCCTGAATGCCGTAGGCGCCGGCCTTGTCCATGGGCTCACCCGAGGCGACGTAGCGCTCGATCTGCTCGTCGGTGAGCTCGTAGAACGTCACGTCGGTCACATCGACAAAGGACAGGCTCTCGGCGGCATGCGGGGCGGCCGTGTCGCCTGCCTTAACGATGCAGACGCCGGTTGCGACCTGGTGCGTGCGGCCCGAAAGCTCACGGAGCATGGTGCGCGCCTCGTCCTCGGTTGCCGGCTTGCCCAGAATCTTGCCGTCAAAGGTGACGATGGTGTCGGCCGCGACCGTCAGCTCATTGGGCTCGGCATGTTCGGCGGCAACGGCGGCGGCTTTGGCGCGTGCTAAGCGTTCAACGAGCGTAAGCGGGGCCTCGCCATCAAACGGCGTTTCGTCGATATCGGCAGGAATGATGCGAATGTCATAGCCCGCCTCGCGCATCAACTCGATGCGGCGCGGTGATTGCGAAGCCAAAATCATAGCTGAATGCCCTCGGCGACCTTATCGACGGCCTTGTCGCCGGCGAGCGTGCGCAGCAGCTCAAGCGCAAAGGGGAGCGACTGGGCCATGCCGCTGGCGGTGATGATGTTGCCGT
>CALLFD010000290.1 GCA_937997605.1 uncultured Collinsella sp.
ACGAACTCAAACAAGCTGCGCACGTATTCGAGCGCGCGCTATTACACCGACGACGAGATTCTGGACATCCTCACGAAGGGAGCGCGATGATGACAAAGACGTTTACGGGGCGTGTGGTGGTGCCCGGGACCGTAAGCGCGACGGCACTCGTGAGCTACGGCGGGCTCAACACGCTCGCGTCGTTTCAGAAAGCGTTGCAGTTTGGCGACAAGGAGTCGACCTGTGGCGACCAGAACAACCCCGACCTGTACGGCAAGAAGATGCGCGGCAAGGCACTGTGCCTGCCCGCGACCATAGGTTCGACCACCGGTGGCCTGGTACTGTACTGCGCCGTGGCCATGGACAGGCAGCCCGCGTGCCTGCTGTTTAGCGAGGAGATAGACTCGCTGGCCGCTGCTGGCGCCATCCTGCAAGACGTGTGGCTGGGCGACGCCACGCCCATGCCGGTGATCGACTGCCTGGGCGAGGAGTTTTTGAGCTACGTAGCTGACGGCATGACCGTGACGGTGACGCAGAACGGCAGCGTCGTGGTTGATTAGCGAGCCCATTCCCACCCGGGATAACGGCTCAATTATTCCCGTATTCCCGGTCAGCCGCAGGTGGTTGAGTGCGGGCTGTAAAGGTTTGCGGGTGGTGTGCATACGTTAGTTACGGACACCAAAAACGAAAGGGAGGCAATCGTGTGCACGATTGCCTCCCTTGTTGTTCTTGCTTCCCGTAAGGAAGTGGGGACCTAAGTTAATGGATCTGGCCCCTAGATGGCCAGGCCCGCCTCGTAACCCTCGCGCGAGGCGACGACGGCGTTACCGGCCTTGACGGCGCAGCCGACTACCTGCACGTTGTCGCAGTGCTTGCGTGCGATCTCCTCGAGCGGGTTGTAAGCCTTGTAGCCGAATGCCGAGACGACCGTCGCCGCGGGGAGCTTGTGCTCGATGCCCTGGGCATCGGTATAGACGACGGCGAAGCCCGTTGCGTTCTGGCTACCGGCGCCCGCTTCGCCGCTCCAACTTGCGATGTCGGTATCGACCTCTACACCGCTCTCGATGCACTTGACGGTTGCGTTGACGTGGGACTTGACGCCGGAATTGGCCATCATTTCCATGAACGCGCCCTTGGTGATGGGCATCATGTCCAGGCACAGCTCGCCGCGCATCTCGAGCACGGTGACGTCGTCGCGGTACTGGGCGATGAAGTCGGCCGTCTCGGCGCCTACCTCGCCGCCGCAGATCGGAAGAGCACACGTCTGAACTCCAGTCACAGTCTGTAATCT
>CALLFD010000291.1 GCA_937997605.1 uncultured Collinsella sp.
CGCTATCTGAATGGGATATAACCCCAACACATATCCAAATATGGAGAAAAACATTGCAGAAAAGAGAGCCCTTACCAGAGACGCGACGGAAAGGATCGTCGCGCGGAGATCGTCCGCTATCGCGTCTTGGATTAAGTTTTCCGAAGTGATGTACACCACTTCTGGGAGAAAACAAAGCACCATGCTAAGGCCAAACAAACACAGCGGATTTGAAGCGAACCACGGAAGAATCATGAAAAGACCGGCCTCGATTAGCATCGAGCCGAGCATGGTATTTCTTTTCCCGAAACGCGATGAGAAGAAATCTGCTGCAATGTAGGCCGTCGCATTTACTGCATAGGATGCACCGAAAAAGATTCCTATTATGGAGACGGGAGCATCAAATGCGTCGAATACCAACTGATTCAAGTTGTAATAACTCCCATAGAATCCATCGAGCATGCTTGTGCCGATTAGAAGAAGCAACACCGCAAAAGCGGATTCTCCAATGCACCAGGTTTCGCGTCTGAAGACCTTGGCTACGTCAAACCTTTCCTCCCCAGAGTTTTTGGAATGGGTCGTTTCCATCCTCTCAATGGGATACAGAAGGAAAAGCTGCAGGAGATAGAAAACGGAAACGCATACGTAGAGGGCACTCCAAGATACTTGGGCAATGAATGATCCAAGTACGATTGCCACTCCCGTCGCGATTGATTGCGCGGCAAGCAGCCGAGCGTTGATGGTGAGGAAGCGCTCTCCTTGACCGGCATTTCGGGCAATTTCATATAAAAGTGCTTGTTCGGATCCCGATTGAAGGGAGTAGGCGAGTGCCTCAACAAGGGAAAGCGCGACGAGAAAGGGGCCTGAGATCAACAGCATGCCAGCCGTATGGAAGAAAAGCAGCAGCACGCCCACTTGAATCGAGAACTTCTTTCCAAAGAAATCGCCTATCAGCCCTGTTGGCAGCTCGAGGACGACCGTTGCAATGTTAAACAGGGCTTGATAAAGCGCGATTTCCGCGACAGACATTCCTTTCTCCGCAAGGAAAAGTAGAAACACTCCCCGATTTAAAACAAATCCTGCGAGAACGAAAAAGGCGGAATAGATGTGCAGCTGCGCAGTGGCATTCTTATTCATTTGGCACTCCTAACGACTATTTTTGTCGGGGTGCTCGCCACTGATTCGAAGCCTGAAATGTTCATAGTCTCAATGAAGATCTGATAAAGCTTTTGAACAGGGTATCGATAGAATAGGACATCCTGCGCTCTTTCTTCTCGACGAACTATTGCCAGCCGGTCGATTTCGAAACAAGAAACCGCATAATACACACCAGCTTGATCTAGAGTTGCCGTATAGCTTTCTGCAACGGCAAATGCATCACGATCGCGACACATTTCAAAAATATCTTCAATGCTTCTACCATCTCGATGAATCATAAGGTAGGTTGCGAATTTAAAATGGTTTATCAAATCAAAATACGTATCGGCACGCGCGAGCACGTCAAGAATGTCGTAATTTTCATTTCTGACTGTGTACAGATGATTGAAATGAAGAGGTGACAGGCTGTTTGGGTCAATTCCGGCAGCAAGTAAATCTAAGTAATACTGAGATTCTTTTACGATGATATAATCCTCTTTATTCACCCCTTGAGCAACATCAGTAAGAGGCTCTGGGCTCATATAGGAAAAGTCAACGTTTGACATAAAACTGGTCGACGCGACTTCTTGAGCAAGGGCAAGGGTGTCGAGTACTTCGGAATATGTTTCTTCTGGAAAACCGATGATAAAATTGGTTTCGAATCTCATGCCAGAGGAAATGATGGATTTTACGGTAGGAATTACTTTTTTAAGATTCAAGTTTTCCGGCAGATTCGCTGTATTCTTTGCGAGCCAGTTTCCAAGCCAACAAATACGGAGATACATCCGGTTGCCTTAAGTAGGCCAATGATCTCGGGAGCTATCGTATCGATTCGTCCCTCACAGTTGTATTTGAAATCATAATTCATTGCATATTTTTTGACTGCAAATTCAAAGAAGTACTTGTGCGATGCTAAAAAGTTATCATGATTATAGTTAATTGAAGAAAGAGTGCCGGTTTTTGCCATGCAATCGTAGACACGCTGCGAGGTTTCGAGCAGTTTGTCGACATTAAGAAATCGCGCTTTCTGACCGAGAAGCACTCTGGATGAGCAATAGTAGCAATTAAACGGGCAACCTCTACCTGCCTCAATGTTGACCACGTTCATGCCGTATGAATTGGAGTAGTCGAGTTCCGGAAGGTTGTTAATGTCGTATTCAATCAACTCGCATAATCCAGAATCCCCGGTTTTAGAAATCGAATTTTTAGGTAAATCGCCCTGAGCGCCGCAAGCAATATATTCGAGTAGAAGCGGGAGGGTTTCTTCCCCATCAAAGATCGATAGAAAGTCAACCTCGGGACAATCCTGAAAAACCATTTCTCGAAGTGAAGTGATCTGGGGACCACCAAATATGATAACCGATTCGGGATGCGCCCGTTTAATAATCTTCGCTATCATGATGCCCCAGATATAAGAGGCGTTCATGATCGAAACACCAAAAACATGGGAGTCGATTGCTTTTATTTCGTCGGAGAACCACCGATAGATTTCTTTTGAAAAAGTCTTTTCTTCTTCGAGGAACTTACGCTGAAAGTCAATAACGTGAGTTGAAAATCCCGCTGCTTCAGAAACGGCCCTTAGATTCAAGATGGCCAGATTATCAACAAGGGTCTTCCTGTAGTGATTCACCGGATTGATCAGAGTGAAATCAACCTTCAACTTGAGCTCCTTTCTTTCGGGCGAATAGGAATCGCCTCCGTCACATTAAACGGAGGCGATTGTGTTATCAGACCTTAGCAGCGGCGCTGTATAACCTGATCAACATCAATGCCGAAGTCCAGAAGTTCTTCAACAGTGATCTCGATGTCGGAAGCCGATTTATCGCTGGCCAGCTCGATTTCTTCTTTCTCCATTTTCGTCACCTCCTTTTCATGTATGAGTTAAAAAAACTAGTGGCTTTCTGGAAACAGCCAGGATCAATGCTAAACGATGATTTTAGATTCAACGTCGGGACCGGTTGTTTTTATGAATATGATGCCAATGCACGAACAAAAGCAGTTAGCCTTTTCAGCACTGTTGCGGCTTATGCAATCACATGAGTCCTAGGCCCTTTCGACACCACCTGTATTGCGAATCAGCACCGCTGTCTTCCTGACCGAATATTGCCGTCGGGCACCGCTATTAAATGCATCTCCAGGCATCCCGTTACACTCGCGCCGCCATGCGGTCGACTGAACGAGGAGGTTTCACATAGACGCGATCTGGGCCGACATGGGAAAGGCCATCATGCGGCAGTGCTGCAGATGGAGCGCTAGCAATAAAAGGGCACAAGGACCAGCGTCTGCCCAGATGCCAACACATGATAACGGCGGTGCTGTTACGCGATATTCAGCAGTGTTTAAGCTAGCGGATACTCAATCACGCGCATAGCAGGAGTAACAGCACAGGTGTTCCTATAGTTTTGTCAACCGGGGAATGCCGTTCGCGAGATTGAATCGCGAAATGCTGACGCCAGGCCTTTCGACCGGCAGACTCCAGTCTGTTCGGAGTGCTGCGTTTCGACTAGGCGGCTTAGGGCACCCTGTCCCGCATGATCGCGTAGGTGACCTTCAACCTCTTTCGCGCCAGCGTTTTGAGCGCCTTGCCGTGCGGCATGCCCCGTTCTCGGCACCTGGCGTAGTAGTCGCTCCATCTGCCCTCTGTCCGGGTAAGGTCGTTGCACGAGAATATGAGCAGGTTCTTCAGCCTTTTGTTGCCTTGGCGCGATGCCGTCACCGAGGAGATCGAGGT
>CALLFD010000292.1 GCA_937997605.1 uncultured Collinsella sp.
CCGTGGAGAACATGGCGTTTCTGCCCGACCGCTACGATGCGCGTTCGTACTCGGATAAGTTGTTCCAAAAGATGAGCCAGGTGATTTTGGATCTGGGCGAGACCGAGAGCTGCATTATCGAAGGCCGTCTGTCCGATTACCTGCTGCGTAACAACCCCAACCACATTGCCGTGTTGGTGACCGCACCCTTTGAGGACCGCGTCGAGATCGTGCGCAAGAAGCGCGGACTTAACAAAAAGAAGGGCGCCAAGCTGGTCAAGCAGCAGCAGAAGGCGCGCGAGGCGTTCTATAAGCGCTACAGCGCCGGAAAGTGGAAGATGACGAGTGGCAAGGACATCGTCGTCAACCGCGCCAAGCTGGGCCGCGAGGGCTGCAAAGACGTTATCGCCGCTGCCTACCGCTACAAAGTCGCCCAGCTCGAAGGCTAACCGACCAAAACCACCGCAAAGGGGACAGGCACCTTTGTGGTGGTTTTTGTTTTAGGCGGAGGGGAAGGCCTTGGTGAGACCGGCGCGCGTCTGCGTGTCGGTCTTTTGGTAGATAGAGCTCAGGTGGCGCTGTACCATGCGCATCGAGATGCCGAGTTCCTCGGCGATTTGCTTAAGCGGGCGTTCGTCCTGTGTCACGGCTATGAGCACGTCGACTTCGCGCGGGGTGAGAGCGTGGTTGGCGATGAAGGCCTGGCGTTGCTCTTCGATGCTCGGCGCAGCGAGCGCTTTCTCGGCTCGTTGCTGGTGTTCACGCTCCTGCTCGGTTTGGGGCAGGCGGAGCAGGCCCGCGGCTACAAACGCCACACTCGCCGCCACAAGCAGCATGAGCGCGCCGATCATGATGAGGGCAACGTTGCCCGAGGTCACGAGCGCAAGCGAGATGCCCGATGTAGTGAACGCACACACATTGTTGGCGGCGCGTCCCATGCCGGCCCAAAGGGCGGGCGCATACATGCGCGGTGCCAGCTGTGTAAAGGTGGCGGTAAAGAACGTGACAAAAAAGCCCGAGCTCAGGTAAAAGACGACAAGGCCCAGGTTGGGATCAGCGCTGGCCTCCACGGCCAGGATGGAAATGGTCGAGAGCACGGCGATGCCGAGCATGATGAGACCCATGTAGCGACGCTCGGCAAGATCAAAGACGATACCGGCGACGAGACCGCTCGCCGCCAAAAAGAGGCGCGGCCAGGTCTGTACGGCGATGGTGCCGTGGGCGTTGGAGAACGTGACGACGTTATCGAGCGTCGAGAACAGACAGGCGAGAATCATGACGAGCGCGATGCTCCAGCACGCCTGCTTGGCGAGGGCGTGCGAGGGCTCGGCAAAGGGATTGATGGTGGGGCTGGAGCTCTTGGCGGCCTTTTGGGGAACGACGCTGAGGACGGAGATGGCGATCGTCGCTGCGCCAAGGACGATGAGCTCTGCGATGCCGCCGCAATCGAGCAGGTTGATGGCGAACTGCATCAGGATGCCCGCGGCATAGGCTGCTCCCGCACCGGTGGCAAGCTTGGGGTCATCCTGGAATGCCAACGAAAAGGCGTGGTGAGTGGCGGCGCCCAGCAGGCCGAGCCCGAGGAATGCGAGGCACCCCAGAATCTCGAGCGCAAGCGGGCTCGTGGGGGACTGGATCTGGGTCAACCCCAAGATGGCGATGGGGACGGCGGCGCCGACAACTGTCTGAGACTGGCCTTTGTGCTGCGCGTGCTCAAGCAACGGAGCGTATCCGATAAAGCCGATCACGCTGGCGCCCAGAATAAAGCCCTGTGCGAGCACAACGCGCTCGGCGCCGGCGAGTAGCCCGATATTGATATCGAAGCGAAACTCGGCGGCAAGGAAGGCGAAGGTGAAGAGCGCGAGCGCCAGAAGCGCGTTGATTTTAGGCCTACTCAGGTTCAAGAACGGTCCTTTGGGTGGACGAATGATCGTGTCCTCGATTGTAGACCATGACGGTAGGGGGTGGGCCTTTCGGGGGGGCTTGGCAATTGCATGCTCGTTGCCTTTTGCGCTGGCAGGTGCGCCACATGAGAATTTGTGCCCCGGGATCCGGATATCTTCCCGTAACATGGTGTTACAGAAGCACCCCTTACGACAAGGAGGCTCATATGCGAAAGCAAATCCATGACAACCCAATCGACCACGGTTGCTCGTGCGCGCTCTCCCGCGGAACGTGGCGTCGCGTGGGCGCCAAGCTTGCCTGCGCGGGGGCCTGCGCGCTCATGGTCGGCCAGCTGCTGCTGCCGAGCGTGGCGCTCGCCGCCGACTGGGTCAGCGTCGGCGGCACGCAGTACGACGCGGGCACCGCTGCCGGCGACGAGGCAGGGACCTGGTCCTGGGACGGCGCCGACGACATGAAGCTCAACGGCTACGACGGCGGCTCCATCGGCGCCAAGGGCAACCTCACCATCGGCGTGACGGGCGCCAACACCGTAACGGCCGACGCCGGGCAGAACGCCATTGCTGTTAAGAACGGTAACCTTGCCATTACCGGCGACGGCACCCTGAATGCGACGGCCCAGAACGATGTAATTACAGCGATAGGCGACGGCAGGACCGGCGGCGATGTGACCATTGATGGCGCTGACGTTAACGTGACAGCCACGGGCGGAGCATATGAATCCATTGGTATCCATGCGGCAGCGGGCGACATAGCCATAAAGAATGGTGCCGACGTCCATGTCGAGGCAAAGTCGAACGCCGATGTCTTTGCAGTCCTTGCCGAAAATGTTCCTCCCAGGCATTCTGCCATCGAGGGTGCACAGGCCGAAGAGGCAGACTACAGCGCCAAACATGGTGGCTGTATCATGGTGGACAACGCTAAATTAAATGCGACGGCGGGTAATGCAGGGGGCATGTCGGTCGCTCTGTATTCGTTTGGTATTAAGACGGAAACATATTTGAAGATTGCCAACGGGGCGGATGTTTCGCTCGCGACAGGGAGCGCGGGAAAAATCTCGGCTGGTGTTTGGATACGCGTGCAAGACGGGGCGTCATGGATACGCGTCGATCGCTCGAACCTCACGGCTCAAGGTGATGCCGGGGCTGATGAGCTTGTAGGGGCAAATCGCAAAGATGTCTATGGAATTTTTTCACAGTCTGGCTCCCCGTCGGCTACCCCTCGAATTAGCTTCTTTCAATCAAATGTTGTGGCGTCGGGCTCGACGGCGGCAGTCTATGCCGTCAATATGGGGTCCTTCAGGGCCCCCTATATCAAACTTGAGGGAGGGTTAAAGATTGCGATTCCCGACGGAGGTACCGTGCGCGACACCGTTGGAAGTGGGCGTGTCATCGGCGTTCCCGGGTCGTCTGTCATCCAGGACATTAGAACTTCCGACGAGGTCGCCCGTAACGTGGTAATCAGCTCTGGAGATGCGGCCGAACCCGAGCCCACCCCGCAGCCTGAACCCACCCCGGCTCCCACGCCACAGCCGGGCGGCGGCAGCGGGACCGACGTGCCGTCCGTGACGTCGACCCAGGCGAGCTCCACGGCCGCTGCCCCCAAGCCGGCCGCGCAGGTCGCCGCGGTCCAGAAGTCCGCGGGCGCTCTTGCCGCCACGGGCGATAGCGCCGCGACGACGGCAGCAGCCCTCGGCATTGTCGGTGCGTCCGTCGTCGGTGCCGGCTTCGTCGCGTCCAAGCGCCGCGACCGCTAGCGCAAGCTTCCGCAACATAAAACAGCGGAGGTACCCCTTACGACAAGGAGGCTCATATGCGAAAGCAAATCCATGACAACCCAATCGACCACGGTTGCTCGTGCGCGCTCTCCCGCGGAACGTGGCGTCGCGTGGGCGCCAAGCTTGCCTGCGCGGGGGCCTGCGCGCTCATGGTCGGCCAGCTGCTGCTGCCGAGCGTGGCGCTCGCCGCCGACTGGGTCAGCGTCGGCGGCACGCAGTACGACGCGGGCACCGCTGCCGGCGACGAGGCAGGGACCTGGTCCTGGGACGGCGCCGACGACATGAAGCTCAACGGCTACGACGGCGGCTCCATCGGCGCCAAGGGCAACCTCACCATCGGCGTGACGGGCGCCAACACCGTAACGGCCGACGCCGGGCAGAACGCCATTGCTGTTAAGAACGGTAACCTTGCCATTACCGGCGACGGCACCCTGAATGCGACGGCCCAGAACGATGTAATTACAGCGATAGGCGACGGCAATGCCGGTGGCGATGTGACCATCAGCGGCGTCAGCGTCAACGCGACGGCTTCGGGTGCAGCGGAAAACGTGGCGGGCATTCGCGCGACGGCCGGCAGCGTGACAATCGATAAGGGCGCTGATGTCAAAATCGAGGCGAAATCGGCTGAAGGATCTTGGCGTCCAATGGAGATCATCTGCGGTATCCATGCTGATAACATTCCAAACAGACACGCTGCCCAGGAAGGCGAGCAGGAAGAGCCGGATTCCGCTTATGAGCATGGCGGCGATATCACCGTCGATGGCGCCAGTCTGTCGATTAAGACTGGCGATGCCTCGTGGGCTTCCATGTGCATCAATACGTTTGGTATCAAGAAGAATACCCTCATGAAAATCGTCAACGGAGCCGATGTCACGCTTTCGGCTGGTAGTGCGGCTTCGCTCTCGGCGGGTATCAGCGCACGCTCGCAAGCCGGTGCGGTGTGGATGCTCGTCGAGAAGTCGAACCTCACGTCTCGAAGCTTGTCTGCCGCAAGCGGCATCGACGCCGATCGCAATCAAAGTTTTGGAATCATGGCAGAGGCAAATACCAGGTTTGAAACGCCTCGTATCCAGATTTTCAAATCGAAGATTGAGGCTTCGGGCGCGACTGCGGGAATCTATGCAATCAACCGCAACGGCGCGAATGCGACACTGTTCCGTGCCGCGATGATCGATTTACAAGGGAACGCGATGATTACGACTCCGACGGACGGTGCCGTGCGCGATGTGAAGAAGGTTGTCGATACGGGGCAATGGCCTAGTTCCCAGAGCGGGCAGGTCATCGGTGTTGCCGGTTCGTCTGCGATTTCGGATATCGTCGGTTCTGCCGAGGTCGCCCATGATGTGGCGATTGATTTTGGAGACGGGCAGGAGCCGGACCCAACGCCGGACCCCGAGCCGGCTCCGGAGCCCGATCCCATGCCCAATCCCGAGCAGAAGCCTGACCTCAAGCCCGTAGATAAGGACGCAAAGACCACCACGGCGGTTACCAAGACCGTTACGACCAAGACTGCCGCCGGCGCCAAAAGCGCTTCCGGTGTTCTGGCCGCCACGGGCGACAACGCCGCGACGGCGGCGGCCGCCCTCGGCATCGCCGGTGCGTCCGTCATCGGCGCCGGCTTTGTCGCGTCTAAGCGCCGCAACCGCTAGCGCAAGCTTTCATAGCCATTTTCAGCCGCCGCGTGGGCATAAATGCCCTTGCGGCGGCTCTTTGTATTTCCGCAGGTAGAGGCCTAGGTTCGCATCTACGAACCTAGGCGTACGGAGTCATTTGGCACATCTTGGTGGTACAGGACCACCACAAAGGGGACAGACACCTTTGTGGTGGTATGTCCCTACGACCAAGGAGACCGTTATGAACGAAAGTCACTTTGACAAGCAAGCTCAACGTGAGTCCACCTGCTCGCTGGTTCACGGTACTTGGCGTTGTGTGGGTGCCAAAATAGCTTGCGCCGGCGCGTGTGCGCTTATGGTCGGTCAGTTGCTGCTGCCGAGCGTGGCGCTGGCGACGGAATGCGCCGATCCCGCCGCTGGGACGGATGAGGTTGCCGCGGCTCCGGTGACGCCGACGGTTGCGGAGGATACGGCCGCAACGACCGCACCAGCCGCTTCGACCGCGCCTGCAACCGATGCTGCTCCGGCGGCGCAAGCCACCGCTGAGCCTCAGCAGACGGCCCCGACTGGCGCCACCGATGAATCCAACGATGCGGCACCCGCTGAACAAAATACTCCCAGCGACAACGCCGCCACGCCGGCGAATGACGCCATCATGCCCTGCGGTGTGACCGATGTTGTTGGCGGCAGCGGCGTTAGGGTCAATATTACGGTGCGGAACAATTACACCGACATCAAGAAAGAAGAAACGATTGAGTATGTGAAGGGGATTGCCCTTGTAGATGGAGACCAGTCTGCTCTCGATGGTAGCGCTTTGACTTTTATCGGCCTGGGGGACTTGATCGTCCATGCGGCGTATGACAGTGCGAGCAATAAAACAACGCTTACCCTGGATATCAGCAAGATTCAGAGACAGAAGGAGGAGCAGAAGTACTTTACGGAGTACAAGGAGAATAAGTCCAAGATGACGACCACCTATGATGGATCCAAGCTTACGTATACGGGTACAGAGCCCGGGAATATCATCATCGGTGATCCGGACGACGCCTTTAAAGGAGATACCGAGGCGACCGGGAAACCCACTATTAACGAGATCCGGGATGACTACTACACCCGCACCCATGTCTACGAGAGGGCGTGCCTTGTTATCCCGGCAGCGGAATCAGAATCGGAATCCATCTCCTTTGCCAATGTTCAGAATACGAACTTCAATTGGCAGCTGGATACTGGTCCGCAGGCGACGGCAGGTGTCCCTAACTACGATGCAGATAAATACGAAATCGCTTATGAATGCTGGCAGGAATTTGAAAACAACAAACCCGTTGCTGCCTGGTATTCCGATAACGGCTCACATGGTTCCCTGCCGACTATTACAAAGTTTAAAAGCGGGAAAGAGTACGTGTATTCTCTTATGCTGAAGCCAAAAGATGGATACTCCTTCAGCGATGAAACCGTTGTTACCGTAAACGGGGAAACCGTAAAGTCGAGTCTAAGCGGAGAATTCCTGTATGTCCCTGCTATTAAAACAATTACGATGCCTGCTTCGTCGGAAAACGAAGCTCTTGAGAATCTAAACGTCAACGATGTGAAAACCGACTATGCGCCCGGCGAGGCGCCGCGTGCGACCGCGACGATTCCTGCCGCCGATGCCGATAAGTATGAGATCGCCTATGAGTGCTGGGAAGAGATGGATGGCAGCGACCCTGCGGAGCTCAAGCCCGTTGCCTTCTGGTATTCCGATCCCGCAATGTACACGCCGGGCATGAAGAAGATCGACCACTTCGAAGAGGGCAAGTTCTACATGTATTCCGTTGAGCTGAGGCTCAAGGGCGACAATACCGTGGCTGATGACTGCGAAATGAACGTCAACGGTCATTGGGCGCACCACATCAAGACCGCCAACGGCGTCTTCGCGCCAAACGCTGACAATATGCTGTGCGAGCAGCCAATCGACGAATGGCGTGCCATCGACGTTATCGAGATCGACGGCTCCACGACCACCTTCAAGGCGGGCGATAAGCCGGTCTTTACGGCGGGCACTCCGACTGACTCGGACTCTATTCTCCAATGCGAGTTCTGGACGGGCAGCGACGGCAGCGAAGTAAATTCCGTCGAGTTCTGGGACCAGCACATCACCAACCATATCGACGCGTTTAAGCCCGGTGTGACCTATCGTTACGGCCTGTACTTTAAGCCGGCGCGTGGTTTCTGCTTTACGCCCAATACCAAGCTGAAGATCAATGGGGTTGAGTGTGGCTATCAGGTGGGCGAGGCAAGTGAGGTTGATTCCGAGAGCGGTTGGACCTTCACCCTGTGGCTCAACACTGATCTGACGTTTACGCCCGAGGCCACGCCGGCTCCCGGTCCACAGCCCACGCCGGATCCCAATCCGACACCGCAGCCTGAGACCAAGCCCGAGGCCAAACCTGAAGCTAAGCCCTCGGCCAAGCCGGCTACGACCACCACGGTGAGCAAGACGGTTGAGAAAGCCACGCCGGCCAAGAAGTCCGCCGCCGTCCTGGCCGCCACGGGCGACACCACCGCGATGACGGTCACCGCCCTGGGCATCGCCGGTGCAACCGTAGCCGCCGCCGGCATCGCCGCGACCAAGCGCCGCAAGCGCTAGGTTTTGGTGACGGCGCCTATCCTCGGCTTTTGCAAGATCTCAATCTGTAACACCAAGCGGGGAATTTGACCTCTAACTGTTACAGATCGAGACAAACTGGCCGGCCAAGTCCAGAACCGCCACAAAGGTGCCTGTCCCCTTTGTGGCGGTTTGCGCAGGTAGAACGGTAGGTTCGTATATATGAACCTACCGTTCGCTTTATTTTTGGACAACGATTACGCTGGATGACTTTTGGTTTGCAGGAAAGGAACGACCATGAGGTGGACTACTGTTCGAGCGCTTTGTCGCCAGCTGGCGGTTGCCGCGGTGACCTTCACCATGGTGACGGGTTCGTTGCCTGTGGGCGCGTTTGCTGAGGCCCTCAACACCGACGGCACTTTTGTGCAGACGGATAACGGCCAAGCAGCCGACGCCGCTCCCGCCGATTCGGCTGACGCCCAAACGTCAGGCTCTGCTTCCGCCGACCCCGCGCCCGATGCCGGCGCTGCCGACTCCACAGTGCTCGATACCGGTGATACCCCTACGCCCCCGCCCTCCGAGATTGCATCGGCGGCGGGCCTAACGGGCGCCGGGCAGACCGAGAGCACACCTGCGGGTACGCTCGCCACCGATCTCGTCGAGGGCAAGGAACTCGCCGAGCAGCAGAAGCAGGAGGAGACCGCCGAAGCCGAAGCAACCTGGAATGAGGATCTTGGGCTCTGGATGACCTCGAAGGGCGCTACGGGCGTAAAAGGCGAATACGATGATGGCTACGTGGCCGGCGAGCAGACCCCCGCGCAGTACTACTTCTCGATCGATAGCCTCACCAACGAAATTTCTATCGAGTATGGCGACGCGGGCATTACCACGTTGGAGGTGCCCTCGACCATCGACGGCAAAAATGTCGTGAGTCTTAAGGGCATGGGAAACGCCGCTCTCACATCGGTCACCTTCGCCCCCGATTCGCACGTCCGCACCGTTGGCGGCCTGGGCGGCAGCAGCATCAAGGAAATCGCACTGCCCGATTCGGTTGAGGAACTGGGCTGGAATGCGTTTACCGGAAGCAAGACACTTCACACGGTGACCTGGCCCAACAACGCGGCCTTTACCACGATTCCCGAGCAGGCCTTTGAGGGCTGCGAACAACTTGACGACAATGTGGTGGCAACGCTGCCACCTTCGGTTAAGACTATCGACTATCGCGCCTTCGCCAATTGCGGCGTACCGCAGTTCTATGTCTCGGACACAACGGTACTCACCTTTACGCAGATCAACGTGCCGGGCACGGTGGAGCGGATTGAGCGCTATGCCTTTGACGGGTGCTCGCATGTGTCGTCGGTGACGATTGGCGATGGTGTCAAATCTATCGGGGCGCTCGCGTTCGCCTCTCTTGATCCTGCGATTGCCGGCAAAGAGATTGTGCTACCCAAAAGCGTGGAAATGATAGAGTGGGGAGCTTTTGAGAACACGAGATACGGAAACGAGACGAACCATAATGCCGTTGCCCTGCGCGTGATGAACCCCGATCTTCAGTTTGGTGAGGCGGGCTATCCGGGCGACTATAATGAGCGCGTGACAATCGATGGCGTAACGTATGCGATTCCCTTTGGTGAAGGCCAGACCATCTATGCCTATGCGACCGATTCGGCTGGCAACCCCTCGATGGTCAAAAAGCTTGCCGATGCCGTGGCCGATCGCAAGGACTCCGTCGATTCCTCGAAGCCTGCCTACACGTTTGAGTGGATGGGCGAGGCGGCCCAGGTGACGGGCAAACTTCCCCAGAGCGCGACGGCTACACTCGTGCAGGCGGGGCAGTCCACGCCGCTGGCGGTTGGCGATGACGGCAGCTTTACAGCGGACGCTCTCTCCAAGACAGCGGCCACCCTGCGCATTTCGCTCAGCGGTTACAATGACATGGTGCTGGCGCGTCCGGGCGACCAGATGACGGGCACATGGAATATCGGAGAGATTAAGGCGGAGGACTTTACCAAGATTCCGACTTCGCGCGCGATTGAACTTAATGTGGCCTATCTCGAACCGGTCGCAGGCCAGGGTAAGACCGAACGCATTGAGCTCGATAGTCTCGATAACATCGATCTGACGGTGAAGAGCGGCGGCAAGACGCTTAAGCCTGCCAAGGGCGACAAGGAAAACGACTACCGTATCCAGGGTACAGCGCTTGTGGTGTCGCAGGCCATTGCCGACGCGGACCAGGATCTGGAGATAACGCTCGTGCCCAAAGACAGCCTCAAGCTGGGTGGGGCGACGGCGACGGTGAAGCCTTCGGCCGGCAAGGTCGATATCGACTTGAAGCCTTGGGGCACGGCGACGGTCACGACCAAGGGCGACTACCAGGGAGCCAACCGCGTGCTGGTGTTCCGTACGTCCGACGGCAAGCTAGTCGCCGACGGCGTCACCTATTTGATGGGTTACGAAGACGATGGCACCACGCCTATCATGAAGGCCGAGACGCCGCGCCTTAAGGCCGGTTCGTACACCATCGTCGCCTTTAACAAGACGAGCTACGACATCCAAGCGACGAGCTATTCCACGTTTAGCCGCCTAGGGCTGACCGTGGGTAAGCATATCGCGCAAAAGCAGGTGAAGATTGAGGACGGCAAACAACTCGACGTGACGCTCGACGTGCCGACGTTTGACGTGGAGACCTATCGTGCCGAGCGCGGGCTGACGGCGGGCTCGGTTATTGCCGATTCGTCCGCGGTCGTTGGCGTGGAGACCGAGCTGCGCATTCATTACGAGCTCAAGGACAGCCAGGCTGCCAAGATTGAGATTCCGCTGGCCAAGGATGCCGTCGAGGATGTGTCCGCAGGCTCTCGCGAAGCCGGCGCCAGCTCCGAGGCCATGTGGGCTGGCACAACTTGGGAGGGCGACAACCTCGTTCTCGATATGAAGAAGAGCGCGGGCGCCGATGTGTTTGTGCGCTTTAAGCCTAAGGCCGCAGGCACCTATGCCATCTCGCCGCTCATTACGCTTGGCGAGGTGACATTGCCGCTGGGGAGCACGACGCTCGAGGTTAGCGGATCGCGCATCGAGGTCGACAGCACCGACGTTCACAGTCTGCTGGGCAATGTGGCCTACGTTTATGCAGCGCCGGGCAAGAGCGTGCAGCTCACCGTGGGGACGGGCTCGTCGGCTGCAAAGTACACCGGCAAGACCAATAAACTCGGCCGTGCCAAGATTGAATACGACCTGCCGCAGGATACGCTTGCCGCCGAGCGTGTGACGCTCGAAGCGCGCGTGGGCTCGACCGATGTTGCCGCCGTTGCTGCCGAGGTAACGGCTCGCAATTATGTGCGCTATGTTCCGGGTGCTTCGGTCTGGAACTTTGATGTGACGTATCGTGGCGGTACGCAAAACTTGGTCAAGGACGGCAAGGACACCGGCAAGAGCCTGTGGACCTTCCATCATCTGCCACAAAAGAAGAATGCCTACTGGACCTTTGACATCACGCTCGAGGTGGGAAACGAAGAGGCCGCCGACACGCTCGACCTGTACGTGGACTGCGTGGATGGCAAGACGGTGACGATTCCTCTGACTCAAAAGTCGCGCGAGGGCACCCATGTGCGCTATGTGGCGGAGTATGTGGACGAGGGTTACCTTAAGCTGCTCGACGAGTTTAACAAGGCGAATGACTCGACCTATGTGAACTGCGGCAACTTTGAGCAGATCTTTATGCCGCAGACCTACCGCATCTCCAATGCTCAGCTTATGACCATGCTGAGTTTTGACGCCAACGCTTCGGCCAAAAAGCATTCCGCCGCGGCCGAGGAGCGCCAGCAGGAGTTCTCGAATGCCGTGCAGCAGTGGCACGAGTATATGATGGATAACTCGTTTAATGATGTCGACGAGGCCTTTAACGACGCGATTGACCAGATGGTCGCCGATGCGTTTGCCGAGGAGGACGAGGACGGTAAAGAGGACGAAACCCAAGGTGGAGCTGCCCGTAAGGCTCGTCGCGTCCCTGCCGCCAGCGACGGCGAGGGCGATGATGCTGGCAACGACGAGGCCGCGCAGTTTGCGGCTGAGCTCAAGGCTGCGGTCGGCGGGTCATCGGCGCTGCTGACCCAGCAGGGCGACAGCTATGGCGTCAATGTGGACAAGATGATCTTTGAGGATGCTTACGGCACCAGCGAGGATTGGTATCAGGAACTCGCGGCGGCCCAGGGCGCGAACGCTGCGGATGCGGCCGCCATCAAGGAGCTCGTCGACCATGCATCGCGAGCGGAGTTTATTGCCCAGCAGGCCGAGGATCTGGTGGGCCAGTCGATGGGTATCGGCCAGCTCAACCAATACGGAAGCTGGAATGACGCAACCGCTGCGGCGCTCAACAAGTGTGCGGGCATTAAGGCCAGCGAGTACAACGGCCAGTCGACGAGCGGGTTTAACGATTTGGGCCAGGCGCTCGGCAGCTCGCTGAGCTACAAGGCGGCTGACGACGATACCGTCAAGGGCTTTAAGGTCGCCGCGCCCGATGGCGAGCAGACGGCCTATATCGAGTCGGAATTTATCGAGAACTCCAATAACAACAAGAACCAAGCGCTTCTGTTTAACTCGATCGCCATGCAGTGCGACATTCTGGACAACCTGTACGACAACTGGAACGTGGTCCATAGCCTCAACAACTCCAAGGTGCGCGGATGGCTCATGGCTTGGAGGCTCAACGGCGACGTGAGCGCCCATATGAAGCTCATCCGCACGATCCGTTCGCTCAAGAGCTATAAGATCGAGTGCGAGATGTTCGGCCAGGTCTTTAAGACCGATGCGTGGAAGGCGGCCGGCCAGGCGTTTCCCGCAGCGACCCAGGGCATCGGCATCTTTACCGGCATTTACGGCGTGAACGATGCCAGCAAGAACTGGGAGAACGTGAACGTCCGTATGCAGAAGGTGAAGGGCGAGCGCGAGGGCTATGAGCTTCAGCATACGCGCTTGCTTGCCAAGCCCGAGAAGACCGAGGACGACTGGAAGTGCATTTACGCGCTGCGTGACGCCATGGAGAAGGCGCGTGCGTTTGAGGATCTGCTCTATCGCCAGCTCTGCCACGACAGCACCGATGTGGCAGTGGGCTCCATTATGACAATCGCCGGCGTGCTGACGGCCGGTTCGGCGGGTACCGTGGTGGGCGCTGCCTATGATGCGGCTTCGACCAGTGTAGGTTCGGAGCGCGCGATTAAGCTGACCAATGCCGAATGCGCCTACGATGTTGCCTGCGAGCAGGTGGAGCGCGCGTGCCAGAATCGTATTACGGTCAACTGGGGCGAGCTGACCGATGCCGAGGTCTACAAGGCCAACAAGGACGGCTTGATCTCGGACGAGAAGATGCAGTCGATTTTCGAGGCGCGTTATCGCAATGTGGCTGCCAAGGCTGCACCCGACCCTGCGGGCGTGGTGTACGAGGGCCTGCTGTCCAATACGGTTGAAGGCGCGACGGTTGAGCTGTGGAGCGCCGACGATGCGGCCGGTACCAATGCAGTGCGTTGGGATGCCGAGGAGTATGAGCAGGACAATCCGCTTGCAACGGGTGCGGACGGTGCGTACAACTGGAATACGCCGACCGGCTGGTATCAGGTGCGCGTGACCAAGGACGGGTATGAGGAGGCGCGCTCGGCTTGGCTGCGCGTGCCGCCGATTCAGACTGAGGTGAACATTGGCTTGGTGTCGACGGCGGCGCCCGAGGTGGTTTCGGCCCATGCCTATACCGATTGCATCGAGGTTGAGTTTGCGCAGTATATGGATGCGAGCGACGATTCCCTGGCCGCATTGTGCGCGCAGGGCTTGGGCGACGTGACGTATACGTGGCTCGACAAGCAGGACGATCCCAATGGCAAGCCGCTGTCGCGCGTGCTGCGTATTCGCTATGCCGATGCGTGTGAGGCGGGCTCGACGGTGTCGTTTGAGCTCGACGGTGCTCGCAGCTACGTCGGCACGGCCATGGCGCGCTGGGCAAGTGGCGAGCTTGTCGTGGGCGTTCGTGCCGACAAGCTCAAGCTCAACGTGGAGCAGGCCGTGACCATGCTTGATGGCAGTGACTTTGAGCTGGTGGCGCACGTGACCGATAAGGCGGGCAAGCCGTTTGCGGGCGCAAAGGTTAGTGTTGGGCTGGAGTCCTCGGCTATCTGCTCTGTCGATGCCACCCAGGCCGTGACGGGCGAGGACGGCGCGGCGACGTTTGTGCTGCATGGTGCTCTGCCCGGTTTGACGACGTTGACGGCGGCGGTGGACGGCACGGCGCTGTCCAAGCAGGTCGACGTTCGCGTGTCTGCCGAGGCAGTGCGACCGGCGCGACCGGTGGCGACGATTGGTGCGACGACGTTTGGTGCATGGTCGCCCAAGGAGAACTACATTACGGTGCCCAAGGGCACGAAGCTGGAGCTTTCGGCCGAGGATGGCGCGACGATTTGGTACACCACCAACGACACCTGCCCCTGCCGTGACGAAGGCCGTGTAAAGTACACCGAGCCTATTGCGCTCGATAGCAACATGTATGTGCGCATTGCGGCACAGCGCCCTGGCATGTCGTACAGCGAGTATTCCGAGCGTCTGAACATTACGATCACGGTGACCGATGAGCCGATGCCTGAGCCGACGCCTGGCGGCGGCGAGCAGGGCGGCGGTACGGATGGCTCTGGTGGCGCCGGGGTCCCTGCGGGCAGTTCGACTTCGACGACGACCACGGTGACGACGGACAAGTCCAAGGGTAAGGGGGAGAACGGCAAGAAGTCCGGCGGCACGGAGCTCGCCAGCACGGGTGACTCCGCCGCGATGACGGTCGCTGCCCTGGGCATCGCCGGCGCAACCGTTGCCGCGGCAGGCATCGCCGCGACCAAGCGTCGCAAGCGTTAGAGCTGGGTGACGGCTCTCGTTCTCGGCCTCAGCAAAATCTCGATCTGTAACACCAAGCTGCCCAAAACGGCTCCAGGTGTTACAGATTGAGATGAACTGTTCAGCCGCCAGCCTAACGTCTCGATCTGTAACACGTAGCGAGGAATTTGGTCTCTAACTGTTACAGATTGAGACAAACGCCGGAATTAGTTTGCCGACCAGGCCCCAACCACCACAAAGGTGCCTGTCCCCTTTGTGGTGGTCGGGCGGACAGCATAGAAAAAGTCCCCGCCGGGCGTGTGCTCGACGGGGACTTTGCCGTTTGATGGCTAGCGCTGCAGGTGATTACTCGCCCAGCAGGCTCTTGGTGATGGAAGCGGCGGCCTTCTTGCCGGCGCCCATCGCCAGAATGACCGTAGCGGCACCGGTGACGATGTCGCCGCCGGCCCAGATGCGGGGATCGGTGGTCTGGCCGGTCTCCTCGTCGGCGACGATGTAGCCCCACTTGTTGAGCTCCATCTTGCCGCCGATCTTCTTTGCGAAGGGGTTGGCGTTGGTGCCGATAGCCGAGATCGCGACGTCGCAGGGGATCTCCTCGATGGCGCCCTCGATGGGCACCGGGCGACGACGGCCGGACTCGTCGGGCTCGCCGAGTTCCATCTTCTGGACCTTGACGGCGCACACGGAGCCGTCCTCGCCAGCGACAAACTCGAGCGGGGAGACGAGCGGCAGAACCTCGACGCCTTCGGCCTTAGCATGGTGCAGCTCGGCGCGACGGCAGGGCATCTCGTCCTCGGTACGGCGGTAGGCGATGATGGCGTGCTCGGCGCCCAGACGCTTGGCGGTACGGACGGCGTCCATAG
>CALLFD010000293.1 GCA_937997605.1 uncultured Collinsella sp.
TCCCGGGTGCCTCGGCGGTGCTTCGTGGCGGTGCGGTGACCTACTGCGATGAGATCAAACATCGCGTGCTTGGCGTCGAGCAGGAAACGCTCGATCGGTTTAGCGCCGTGTCGCACCAGACGGCGCGTGAGATGGCCGCGGGCTCGCTGGACCTTTATCAGAGCGATATAGCCGTAAGCGCAACGGGCTATGCTGGGCCCGGTGGCGGCACCGAGCAAGACCCCGCCGGTACGTTCTATATTGGCTGGGCGTATCGCGCGGCCGATGGGGGAGCGCCGGTTGTCGAGTCTGCGCGCTGTCATTACGAGGGCGATCGGTCGTGCGTTCGTGCCCATGCGGTCGCGGAGGCCTTGGAGCGCATTGTCCGCGTGCTCAATTCTATGGAATAGACGTGGTTTAAGGGGCCTTAGGGCCCCTTAATTGTGGAGATAGGGACCTTTGACGGTATTGATGTTTGCGCTGGTATAAGGCCTAAATTTATTTGAGCACCTCTATTTGTGGTTGGCGTGGTCAAGTGTTTGGTCGGTGATTGGTTGGCGTTTGGTCGGGTTTTGGAATGGTCGGGTGCATATGATGAATCTGAACGGTTGACCACGAACAGCCGTTCGTTTATTATCGTTTCAGGTTGTTAAGAGGAGGGCTATTCATGGCCAAGAATTCAGGTCCCGTACGTACCGTTCATGCACGTACGACGGGTAAAGAGCGCGACGAGATGATCGCCACCACCAAGGCCGAGATCGAGAAGAAGTTCGGCCAGGGCTCTATTATGAGGTATGGCGACGGCGGTCCGGAGCTCGAGGTCGAGGCTATTCCGACGGGCTCTCTGGCGCTCGATGCCGCCTTGGGTATCGGCGGCGTTCCGCGCGGCCGTATCGTCGAGATTTATGGCCCCGAGTCCTCCGGTAAGACAACGCTTTCGCTCGAGATCCTTGCTGAGGCGCAGGCCATGGGCGGCGTTGTGGCATTTATCGATGCCGAGCACGCGCTTGATCCCACCTATGCCGCGCGAATCGGCGTCGATATCGATGAGGTCTTGATTTCCCAGCCCGATACGGGCGAGCAGGCGCTCGAGATCGTCGATATGCTTGTGCGCTCCGGTGCCATCGACGCCATCGTCGTCGACTCTGTTGCCGCCTTGACTCCGCGTGCCGAGATCGAGGGCGAGATCGGTGACACGACGGTGGGTCTGCAGGCTCGCTTGATGAGCCAGGCACTCCGCAAGCTTGCCGGCTCGCTTTCCAAGTCCAACACGACCTGCATCTTCATTAACCAGCTGCGCGAGAAGATCGGCGTCATGTTCGGTAACCCCGAGACCACCACGGGCGGCCGTGCGCTCAAGTTCTTCTCTTCCGTGCGAATCGATATTCGCAAAATCGATACCATCAAGCTCAAGGACGAGGTTATCGGCAATCGCGTGCGTGCCAAGGTCGTTAAGAACAAGGTGGCCGCTCCGTTCCGCTCGGCTGAGTTTGACATCATGTACGGCACCGGCATCTCCAAAGAGGGCTCGATTCTGGATATGGCCGTCGAGTGCGGTATCTGCAAAAAGATGGGGTCCTGGTTTGCCTATGGTGAGGACAAGCTCGGCAACGGTCGCGAGGCCGCCAAGACGTTCCTGCGCGAGCACCCCGATTGCGCCGACGAGATCGAGCACAAGGTTCGCCTTGCCTGCGGCCTTGAGTATGACGATGATGCCCCCTCCGAGGTTGAGTTGACCGACCAACCCGCACCCGAGGAGTTTGATGAGCTGTACGCCATCGATGGCTCCGCGATGCTCGACGATGACGACGAGTAGCGGATGCCGACATGTCGTATACGGTGACCGAGGCCACGGTCGTCTTTCCCGATAAGAAGGCGGCTTCCTCGTTCTCGAGCGGTTATGCGTCTAAAAAGCCCTGCGCGCATATCGATTGCGATCTTGAGGGCGGTTACGAACGAGATCGGAAGAGCACACGTCTGAACTCCAGTCACAGT
>CALLFD010000294.1 GCA_937997605.1 uncultured Collinsella sp.
CGCCGCTTTCGATCGCCGTGATGGGATGTGCCGTTAATGGCCCCGGCGAGGCTTCTGATGCCGATCTGGGCGTTGCTTGCGGACGTGGTCAGGCCTTGCTCTTTTCGCATGGCCAGATCATTGGTAAAGTAGCTGAGGACCAAATTGTCGACGCGCTTATGGCAGAGGTCGACAAACTTATTGAGGAGAAATAAATGACCCGAGCAATGTATATGTCTAAGCTTTACGCGCCGACGCTCAAAGAGGATCCGGCGGACGCCGAGCTTGCGAGCCACCGTCTGCTGCTTCGCGCCGGCATGATTCGCAAGGAGGCCGCCGGCCTGTATTCCTATCTGCCGCTCGCATGGCGCTCGATCCGCAAGATCGAGAACATCGTGCGCGACGAGATGGATGCTGCTGGCGCCCAGGAGCTCATGATGCCCATTATGGTCGATGCCGAGCTGTGGCGTGAGTCCGGCCGCATCGATGCCTATGGCAAGGAGCTCGTGCGCTTTGATGACCGTCACGGCCGCGAGTTTGTTCTCGGACCCACGCACGAGGAGACCGTGACTGCCCTGGTGCGCAATGAGCTGCGTTCCTACAAGCAGCTACCCGTTAACCTCTACCACATCCAGGATAAGTTCCGCGACGAGTTCCGCCCCCGCTTTGGCCTGATGCGCGGTCGCGAGTTCATCATGAAGGACGCTTACAGCTTCTCCGCCACGCAGGAGAGCCTGCAGGAGGAGTATGACAAGATGAAGCAGGCCTACGCTAACATCTGCGAGCGCTGCTATATCAAGGCCCTGCCCGTTGTTGCCGACTCCGGTGAGATCGGTGGCGATACCTCCGTCGAGTACATGGCTTTGGCCGACGCCGGCGAGGCTTCGCTCGTCTACTGCGACGATTGCGGCTTTGCTGCCGATGACGAGGCGGCAAGCACCAAGGTCGTCGTGACCGAGGGTCCTGGTGACGGTACGCTCACCAAGGTTGAGACTCCGGGCATGGGCACCATTGAGGCAGTTGCTAAGTTCTTTGGGTTCCCCGAGAACGGCACGCGCAAGTCCCTGGCTCTCATCGACGCCGAGGGCAAGCCTGTTGTGGCCATCGTTCCGGGCGATCATGAGCTCAACGACTGCAAGGCCGAGCACGTCTTTGGCAAGGGCTATCGCATGATGACCGATGAGGAGCTCCAGACCTACGGTCTGCACAAGGGCTTTATTGGACCGGTTAACCTGCCCGAAGGCATCCGTCTGGTGTGCGACGAGAGCCTGCGCGAGTCCAAGCAGTGGGCTTGCGGTGCCAACGAGGTCGATTATCACTTTACCGGCGCCTGCCCCGAGCGCGACTTTACCGTCGACGAGTGGGCCGACCTGGTAACCGTCGTTGCTGGCGATCCCTGCCCGCACTGCGGCAAGCCGCTCTCCGCTGCCCGCGGTATCGAGGTCTCCCAGGTGTTCCAGCTGGGCACCAAGTACTCCGAGGCCATGGGTGCCACCTTTATGGACGAGGACGGCAAGGAGAAGCCGCTTATCATGGGTTGCTACGGCGTGGGCGTGTCCCGCTCGCTCGCTGCCGTCGTGGAGCAGCACAACGACGAGCACGGTATCGTCTGGCCGGTCTCCGTTGCCCCGTACGAGGTTGCTGTTATTCCGCTCGACCCCAAGAAGGGGGAGTGCGCTACCGTCTGCGAGCAAATCGTCGAGGCTCTTTGTGCCGAGGGTATCGAGGTTGTCGTCGATGACCGTGACGAGCGTCCCGGCTTTAAGTTTGCCGACAATGACCTTATGGGCTTCCCGTATCAGGTGATTCTGGGCAAGCGCGGCCTTAAGAACGGTACCGTTGAGCTCAAGGACCGTGCTACGGGCGAGCGCGAGGATGTGGCGATTGATGAGGTCGTCGCTAAGGTCGCCGAGCTTGTGAAGGCAGCGCGCCGTTAATCGACATTTCTGCTAGTAGATGTAATTGCAGGGCTGCTCCGTATCTCTCTTAGGACGAGATGCGGAGCAGTCTTTTTTGTTGCGTGAATATGCTCGACGGGTAAAGGAAAACCCCGTAGCCCAAACGAGCTGCGGGGTTTTCCTATGTGCTTCCGATGCGAAATAAATCGCTCAGATATTACTGATAATCGACGACGTCGATCCAGTTCTTAAGGAACTCATCGTTCACGTTGCGCTTACGAGCGAGCTCGGAAGCGGCGACGATGCTCGTCCACTGACGCACGACCTGCATGGGCATGTCGG
>CALLFD010000295.1 GCA_937997605.1 uncultured Collinsella sp.
ATGCGAACCTCCAGTCCGGACCGCCCCGCGGTCCAACTTTCTGTCCGCACCCCCTCATGAGCGAACTCTCCGTCTTTGTTGACGAATCTGGCGACCTCGGAGGCGTCTCCAACTACTACCTCGTCACCCTCGTTTTTCACGATCAAAACGATGCAATCGTTGAACGCATTGACCGCTACGAGCGCGCCCTGTCGCAGTCCTCGCTTCCCAATACGCCTTTTCATGCAGGACCCCTACTGAATGGAAACGGCGACTACAAAGATCTTCCCAAGGAGCAGCGAAGGCACATGTTGAGCGCATTTCGCGCGTTCATTCAGCATCTCCCCATACGCTATCTCTGTCTGCAATACCGAATGAGCGAATTCGCCGGCAATCAAAACGGTCTCGCGGAGAGAATGAGGCGAGACCTCACAGTTGAACTTTTCGACCATCTGGAATTCTTCCAGCGATACGACACCGTTAAGATTTACTACGACAACGGCCAACCGATTGTAACGGAGGTCATTCATTCTGCGCTTGAGTACGTTCTAGCAAGGGATGTCATCGTATACCGAGAAGCCACACCACGAGCCTACCGGCTATTCCAAGTTGCTGACTACATCTGTACGATCGAGCTAACGGCTATCAAGTTTGACAGCAAGGAAGATACAAAGACTGATCGGCTATTTTTTGGAACCCGAAGGACGTTCAAAAAGGGATTTCTCTTATATCTCAGGAAGAAAAGGATGAACTGACCCAGGGTCACCAGTCGTCAGACGCTCCGCAGTCGTCATCGACGGCAAAGTCGCGGAGGTCGAGGCCTTCGCGTTCGGCTCGGGCTAGGAGCTCTTGGGGCGACTCGTCCTCGATATCCACTACGTCGAGCATGGCGGCCGGAAAGCCCACGCCGGCCGCAGACCCCGCACGGTCGCGCAGGCTCTCGCGCAGCTGATCTACATCAACTTCGATCTTCATGGTGAAACCTCCCGCCAAACCAGGCCCTTACTCATCAGCGCCGAACGCATCCACGGCGGCGACAAAAGCTGCCACCTGCTTGTCGTCCATCTGCGCGGCCAGGCGCCCCACGGGCTCATCGTAGGCGAACTGAACCTTATCGATAAAGCAATCCCAAGCACGCTCGTCCACACGCACGGCTGCCTCGCAATACTGGCTGAGCTTTTTGAGTCCATACCAAAACGCATTTACATGGCGCGCAGGATCCTCATCCAGCACACCATCGTAGCGACGCCCATTAAACTCGCGTATGCGCGCCACGGCAACCTCGAGCGTGTCGCCGCCATCAGTCGAAGCCTCATCCACAAGCTCGGGAATCGGAACCTCACGTCGAACATCGTGCCTGGTAGCGCCGTCGTACTCGCCCACCAGCACGTCTTCGTCAAGCCGAGAGTCATAGTCGAAATAGCTCGAGCCCCTGCAAATCCCATGCGGCGAGCCAGAGCCAAACGCACAGAACAACCCGCCGTCGGCAACAACACGACGGTAGGTCTCAAACGACTTCTTAACCTGATCGAGCAACTCGGAAAGCTCCCCGGCATCACACGCCGTCTCGCACGCAACGCACGCAGACTCGGGCAGCAATACCGGATCCACCGTGCTCCCCGCAACGCGAGCGGCGCGCTCGGCCCGATACGCCTGCGCCGCCAAGCGCGCTCGCTGCGCAGCGCCGCGCACGTTGGTAAGTTCACGCTCCAACGCCACGTCACCAGCAACATCGTCAGCAACATCGCTCGCAAACCCGCCGGCGCCTTGCGACCCTGTCGCACTCAGCTCGGACTCAAACGTCGCCGTGATCATACCCGCAAGGTCCGTCGCGTCGGCGGCACAACGCAACTGCTCCAGCTGTGTACACAGCAGGTCGACATCCAGGGGCACGGCATCCACAACGCGCACGTCACCCAGGCGCGCCACGTCCTGCAGCACCATAGTCCCCGCAGCATCGTACGCCGCGTGCACCTTGTCCGCCGTATTGGCACGCAGTTTTACCTCGATAAACGCAAACGTCTGCTCCAAACGGGCCAGCAACTCGGCTTTGTCCTCCATGCGCAAAAAGGCAGCATAGCGACGCTCCATCCGTAGCGGACCAACAACACCCGCCTGTTTGCGAGCGCGTGCAAGCGCAGCGCCCTCAACACGGCGAACATACCCGTCAACAGCCCGCACGGCAGAGTCGCGCGCAGCGTGCTCGGCAGCTTCGACGCCTCTAAGCACACCCAGCAGCTCGCGGGAGCGCGCCTTGCGCACCAACTCCCCGCGATCGTACTGCTCAAGCGCCGTCTGGCGCTTGGCCACCGACTCAAAGCCAAACAGCTCGTCGAGCAACTCGTCAACAGAACGCTCGCCCGCCATGGCAAGGCCTCCCTACTCGAACACGCCAACATGCTCACGGGGCGCCCGAACACCGGACGCCCCGCTCGCCCGCACCCCTACAGATCTAGCGCCTTCTTCGCGGCGTCGACCGGGTCGCCATCCATGTAGAACACCGGGCTCAACCCCGAGATAATCTCAGACGAAACACTCTGCAAACCCGCAATGGCGCTCAGCGGCAAAATCACGCGCTTGGCGCCGGCGTTTTTGGCCACGCGCATAATGTCCTCGAGCCCGCGGATCTCGTCCATAGAGCCCGACATGCGCAAGATTCCCGGAATCGCCAGTGCGGGCATCACCGGACGGTTGCACGCCGCGGAGCACAGGCCCACAAACTCGGCGAGCGAAACTTCCTCGGACAAGCCCTTGCTCTGCAGGTCGTTATAGAACAGCAGATAATCCTTGGAGCCAATGTGCATGCCCGGCGCCACGCGGTTCGCCAGGTTCACAAAGTTGTCAAACGCGGCTTCCAGCGTATCGCGCACCGGCTTGTTAAAGGCAACGCCCTCGTGCTTAAACTTGCACTCGCCGGCAACGGCCTTGTTCTCCAGCTTGTACACGGCGACCTCGCCGCCCTGCGACCTGCCCACGCCAAATACGTGGCCGGACAGCAGCGGCCCATCGGGAATCAGCGTGTCCTCACTCTGCTCGGGCACGCGCACCACGTGCACGTCCTGCGGGTTGTCGGCATCCATATAGCCCAGGTTAACGTCGATAAACTCGACGCCCGCCATAATCTTGAGCTGCTCCTTTACGCGGCGACGGCCTTCGATGGCATAATCCAGCAGCCAGCGCACGTCGTCCTTGTCCATAGCCTCGTCGGGGAACAGCAGCTTGGCCAGACCGCTAAAGGTCTTGCGCACGGCGATCTCGTCGCGCTTGTTAAAGTCGCTGTTAAAGCGGAAATACCGGTCGATATGGTGCGTAAAGTCCTTGCGGCGCATCTCCTTGCAAAACTCCGACAGGCAGTCGGTGATCAGGCCGTAATGCCCGGTCAGCAGGCTCGAGCGCATCTTGGGAATCTCCCAGCCCGGCAGGTAATAGTGAATACGGTCGAAGAAGGCCGAATCGTTGTTAAACTCCGGCGGGAACGGATCAAACAGGTGCGTGGTCTTAAGGACGTTTTGCACGGTATCGTTGATGTTGCCCTCAAAGACCATGGAGGCATCGGCGTTAATCTGGTCGCGGCCGCGTGCGTAACTGCCACTCGCCATGTAGTCCTTCATGATCTGCACGGCGTTGGTGTCCTTAAAGCGCATGCCGGCGACCTCGTCGAACGTCACGCAGTCCCAGTGACCTACCAAGCCCACGCGGTCGGCACGCATGGAGTTCATACGGCCGAACAGGTTGGCCGTGGTGGTCTGGCCGCCCGAAAGCAAAATGGCGTAGGGCGAGACCTCTTTGTAGATGTGGCTCTTACCGGTACCGCGGGGACCCAGCTCGCACAGGTTGTAGTTGCGCTCGATGAGCGGCACCATGCGCTCGATAAAGTGCAGGCGCTCTTTCTCGGAAAGCTCGCTGGGCTCATAGCCAGCCGAGCGCAGCAGCATATTGAGCCACTCGTCGCGCGAGAAATACTGGCGCTCTTCGACCATGGCATCCAGGTCCAGGTTGGGCATCTGGATGGGCGTGAGCGACGCCACACTAAACGGAGAGTCCTCGGGCCCACGCTTCTTACGCTTGGCCTTGGCGCGGCGCGGCGCATCGTCGCCAAAGACCTCCATGCCAAACTCGTCTTCCTCATCCAAGGGGTGACGATACTCGATGCTCATGATGCACCAAATACCACCCTGCAAAATCTTGGAATAGTCGCGCACGTACTCGGCCGGCATCACAAACGGCTCAATGGTCAGGTTGGCAAACGAGGCCACGTAAATGTCTTTGTACTCGTCGAGTTTTGCCGTCACCTTGTCGATAATGGTAAAGCGGCCCAGCTCACGGATTTTGGACTTAATGCGCTCGGACTCGTCGGGACGCACGTAGTTATCGGTGAGGATCCTGCGGATGCGATCCAGGCCCTCTGCCACGGCTTCCTCGTCATCGGTCGAGCAGTACATGCCCAGCAGATACTCCAACACAAAGGTGGGCACGTTGGCACCGCGCTTCATAAAGGCCGTCAGGTCCTTGCGCACGATCTTGCCGCCAAAGTGCTCGAGCAGCTTACCGTCCAGCCCGTCCATGTCGTAGCCGTCGTCCTCGGGAGCCTCTGCCGCAGCCTGGTCATAGCCATCGGTCGAGGATTCCTCCTCGGCGTTCACCGCAGCCTCAACGGGCGCGGCAGCAACCGGCTCCGGGGCAGGCGCAACAGCCTCAGTCGCCGGGGCCTCCGCAGCAGGCGCGGCCTCCGCAGGCACCACACCCTCCACCGGCACATCCACATCAATCGAGGGAACTTCCCACAGATCGTCGTCATGGCTATCAAACATAGGGCACACTCCTAAAAACCAAAGTCAGCAACAGGGGCAAACGAAACAGCGATGGTATACGTCTCGCGCCAAACGATCTTGCCCGTTTCGCGCTCGCGGCAGACCAGATAGTACGGACCCTTGGCCGAGAATCCATCCGCTGCACGCAGCGCAAACTTGGCATGCACCACGCGCTCCTGCGAGTTAACAGAAGTCTTGTTAGCATGCGCCTTGACTGTATCGCTCACCTCGTTGCCGCTTGCGTCGGTAAACACCAGCTCATACTCGCACGGCAAGACCTTGCCTTGGGCGGGTTCTTCCTGGATCAAGTTGACCGAGAAGAGCGAGTTGGTCACTCGGCGTCCCTCGCTTAGCACGCGCAGCGTCGCCACGCGCGTATCGACAAAGTCCTTGGAACCCGAGCGCGCACGCCAAAATCCGATAACGGGCACGCAGAGCTCCTGCAGGCTCATGCCGCCGTGGACGTAGTTGTTAGTGCCGCCAGGACGCTTGAAGTGCACGTTCTCGCGCGGGGCAAATCCCTCAAAACCGGCACCTAAACGTCCCATGCCAACATTAACAAACACCTCGCATGCCTCTTCCGAAAGCTTGGCCACGGCCTCGTTGGGCACCACCAGATGGCGCTTGCCGTGCATGACAGGAGCGTCAAGGAAGGGAAGATCTGGCTTGCCGAGCATCTGGCACTCGTTGAGCTCACGACGCGTGTAGATGAAGCCGTGATCCGCCGTTATTACAACACGCGCGCCCGGGGCGTCGGTGCACACGCGGCGCGCCAACGCGGCAAGTTCCTCCACGGTGTCCGCGCAGGCATCGAAAACGTCATCCTGCGTAGCTGCCTTCTCGCCCGTGGCATCGATCTTGTTGTGGTAGAGATAAACGAGCCTGGAGTCTTTGAGCAGCGCTTTACGCTCGGTTCCCGCCATGTTGAGGTATGCGCTCGAGCGCAAAGCGCGGGCCGTGGGCTCAACGTGGGTAAGTACGGCCTCGCGCTGCGGAGTCGTCGCAGTGGGCATGCCGTCAGCCAACACAAACGCGCCATCCTCTGCAAGCTCAAGCACCTGGTGCGGCAGCAGCGCAGGCATGCCCACCTCGGTAATGGAGGGAAAGACCGCCTGCATGCTAGAGACCTTGACGTTGCCGCCGCGCTCGCGCTCGAGCAGCGCCGCAACGTCGCGGGCAACCTCATAGCGCAGCGCATCGCTCACGATAACGACCGTTGTTTTGGCAGAACCCACAAAGGCGGGCAGCACATGCCAATAAAACTCATCCTGCCGTGCGGGACCATCGATGTAGCCGCAATCGGCCCACTCCCCTTGCGCAGCAGCCGCCCAGCAGGCATTGGCATCCGCCAAGAACCAGTTGCTGTAGAGATTCTCCGCCCAGTCCGCCACGGCGCGGGCAGGTTCCTCGAGCGCATCGCACTCGACGGAGCGTGCCCGCAGATACGCGGTGCACATATGGCGATAGGCAGCGTCCATGGCATACCAATCGGACGTATAGGCATCCCACACCTGCTGGGACTGCGCCAGATGGAACCCACCCGCGTGCGTCTGCCTAAACGCGCACATATCGGCCACAGCGACAAGCAGGTCAAAGTAGCTCTCGACACGACGGTACCAGCTTAGGTCGCAACGGCGCGCAGCAAAGGCACGCGCATCCTCAACACGGTCTGCACCTTGCGCAAACGAGCAGAACAGCTGCGAGAGCACGGCCTCATTGACGCACGGAAACACATCAAGCGAGGTCAGCACATCGATCGGCAAGGTCTCGAACCGTGCAAAGAGTCCGCGGGCGTCCTCAACCAAACGGCAAATCTCAAATAGGTCCTCGCTCGATGCCTGGGTATCGGCGGTCTGGTCCCACGTACGCACCGCCTCAAGGCAATAAGGCCCGTAGGCGGGAGCCACATGGCTCTCAAGCCCCTTGAGCGCTCTCTCGGAAAGCGCGGTGGATGCCGCCGTAAGGAGCACATGGGATGCAAGCATAAGCAATGAGTCACGCTCGTAAAGCGGCCCATCAAACCCATAACAACGCACGATGAAGGCAGAGAGCACATCACGCACGCAGTACTTGTCCACCAACTCGGCCAGCGCCTCGGGACCCTCGTGCAGCAGCATGGTCATACAGCCACGCAGCACAAACGCGGGGCGCGCGTCACCAAGCTCTTTACCGCCAAAAATCACCGTAAGGATGCCGAGTTCGATATCGGATGCGCCCGAGGCATGCGGAACACACGCGGCAAACTTAGCGCAGCGGGTCTTGGCATCAAAGAACGTCTTGTGCTCGCGCAGGCTCTCGCGCACGGCGTCGATATTCTCGATGCCCAGCTGATCGGCCAAAAGCGAAAGATAGTCAGCCTGGAACTGATCGGCATACAGCTCAACATCGGCAAGCCAATCACCCTCAAGCCTGCCGCGCGGGCAACGGCGATACAGCAAGATATCGCTCGCGAGGTCATCGCGGTTGATGAGCTTCTTGACGGCAAACATACGGCCCTCGCAGGCCTCAACAAAGCGCACCGGGCGCTCAAAGTCACCGTGAGCAGGCATTACGCCGGCATCGGCCCCCACGCCGTCGAAACCCTCGGCAGCAAATCGCTCAAACTCAGGAGCAAACTCGCCGTCCGCATCGTGCCAAACCACCACACGGCGGGGCATGCATGCGAGCAACGGCTGCAAAAATCGCAGCTTGAGCTGTTCTTCTACATCGATCTTGGGCATGAATATCCTTACCGTATCTGCAGTTACTTAATCTTTGCCAGCACATCCTGAAACTTGGCGTAGTTGACCTTGACGCCGTCATCCAGGTCGATCTTAATCATCTGGTCTGCCAAGTGGTGCAGCTTCTCCTCGTAGCCAATGGTCTCTTTGAGCTGGTCGTTGAGCTTTTTGACGCGCTTGTCCAAGCGCACGCGCTCGCCGCGCTCGGCACCAGCAAGGGCATCGTTGGCATAGCCGATCTGGGCACGGTAGCGCTCCTGCTGCTCATGCACATAGTCGGTGCGGATGCGAGCCAATAGGTCAGGCTGGTAGCGATGCATGTAAACAAGACACTTGAAACCGTTCTTCTTACCGCTGTCGAACAGCCAGTAGATGGGGCGTTTCTTATAGGTCTGGCAGTGGTCCTTAAAAAAGTCCTTCAAAAAGTAGGTGCGAATCACCTCGCGCGAGGTACCCTTACCGCCGAGCGCCTCGGCAATGAAGGCCAGGTTCTGCTCGAGCGTCTCCTCGCCGTACACGGTGCGCACAAAGTCGATAAAGTAGCGCACGATGTCGTCGTCAAAGTACTCGTCATCGGTAATGGGCAGTACGTTGTCGGCATCAGGCATAAAGGTCACGTGATCGGGATCGGGCATCTTGGCCAGATAGTCGTCGACCGTGGCGCCCTGACCGGCCAGGACCAGCCCGTCCACATCCAGCGAATAGCGGCCAAACATGCAGCCCACGGCATAGCTTATGAGCGAGGTGATCTCGTCGCGCTTGGTACGCACGTATTTGTTGCCCTTGTAGCTCTCGGGAATCTCATCAGCGGTGTCGAAGATGCGTGCCACCGAAACGTACTTGTCCTCGACCTCGACGGGCACCTCCCCCTCCATGTTGTAGATTTTGGCAAAGATTCGGTTGAGCTCTTCCTCGTTAGCGCGAAGCTGCTCAAAGCGAGCATTAACCTCAGCCTTGCGAGCCTCGTATTTATCTTGAAGTAAAGTGACCATATTTGACCGCCCTCTCATTTAAAAACGCCGACTAATTTCATTTAAAAGGTTACTTTCGAGAGACAGCGAGTCTCTTTGCGATAAAAAACGTTGGAAGCTCATTCGACACACCGTTCTTCGCAATCAAAGATGAAACATCTCTTACTCACTGATTTGCGTCACCAGTAAGTTCCCATTTTCGATTAGAACGTGAATAAGCAATAAGCCCTTGGGCCTTCAACTCGCCAAGTAATTTATCTAAATTACGCTTAGATAGCTCGCAGTCCTTCCCGAGATCATCTTTATTTGAGTAAGATCCATTCGATATTCGAGACAAAACCAATTGACGTTTGTTTTCCCACTCCCGTTCTGAGGTCTCTTTCTTGCGTGCAATTTCTTCCGCCTCGTATATAGCCTCGGACTTAACCACAGCAATCCAATCAATGAGAGTGCTGCATTTAAGAAATAAACGAGAGCTCACCTCAAATGCATCCGCTCCAATGAGATCTTTTCCTGGCATACCGTTTTCAAAAGCAATGAAATCTACACCGTTCTTATCGACCAATTGAAAGCGACAATGTGCCAACGAATTTCTAATAATCCGAAATATATCAAGCACAAAATTGCTGTTGATGAGCGCCACAACGCGATTTGAGGTACAAGTTGAAGCAAAATTGCCAGGCATACCAGCATCAACAAATCTCTTTTTCATCTCTTCTTTTCGTGTGGCCGTAAATAGTGTCGACCCATCGCAGAGATTGGCCACTTCCAATAATCTTCGGTGAAGATACCCAGATTTAGGAGGAACACTATCAACCCATCCATAATCGAGAAGCGATAGCCCTCTGCTGCTCACGCCTTTACAAGGAGATTCAACCAGAAAAAACTGAATAATAGAACCCATGACATCGTTATGGTCATTAACCTTAACAGCCTTTATCCAGCTTGGCTTAGGTTCGACATATTCAATTTTTGTCTTATCGACAGGCTTGCGCCTCTTCTTTTCAGCCATGGCGATCACCTAGACAAGAGGATTACGTTTAAAATCCCAAGAGGTTTCAAACGAATCGTAGTCCGCCTTTGAAATTGAGCGAGATTCCTCAACAAGTGAACAGACAGTCGGCTCGGCAGCCTCATCTTGGATGATTGGCAACTGACCGATTTGGCCTACCTCAAAGTTTAGAGTCGGCGACATAAACGCCAAATCAATTTCGGCAATGGAACAGTTGCAGAAAGCCTGGATGTATCGGAGCTCGTTCGGCTCCGCAAAAAGACATGCTCCAGCTACCTCAAAAAGCATCCCTCGAGGCGCAAACCTAAAGGAGGCGAGGCTGGAAGAAATTTTAGACCAGGAAACTGCGGGCTTGAAATAGTCGTTCTGGTTCTTGATCACAAAATCAGGTGTAGAGAGATAAGTATACTTGGACAGAATTGCTTCCTTCATCTCCCGACCGTCATCAAACCAGTTAACCACCTCGTCGTAGTCACCCCACCACTTTCGATAGGAGCCGCCCCGAATAATCGGGAACCAACGGGAGCCACTCTGCTTTGCCTCAGGCCTGCCGCTACAATCTCGCGATGTGTTGGAAGGCGCCACTTCCCACCATTTCCTCAAAAAGCGGCCATTATCGCTCGTCGCCAAGCCCTGTCGCGGAGTAGCAACAGCATCGAGCCTCCTTCCTTTTGTGAACGATTCAACAAGGGCATCACTGGCCCAGTAGGCTATGGGGGTGCCGGGGATTTGCTTGAAGGTGTCGGCGTCGCGGCGGTAGAACCAGCCGCAATCGGGGTTTTGGATTGCCTCGAGGGCCTTGGGAGCCTGGACAGCGGCGCCAACGAAGTCAGAAAGGCGCACGTAGCCTCCCTTGTAGCCCTTGATGAGTGAGTTGTGAAACGTGTAGGTGCAGATGGGCACAGTCGCGCCAGCGAAGCCCGAGTACTCAAGTTGAATGAGGGAGGTAAGCGTTCTGTTGTCGATAATCTCGTTGCGGAGCTTCTCATAGCTTCCGATGAACATCCAGACGAAAGGCGACATGACTCCGCACTCGCCGTGGTCCTTGGCGAGACTGAACATGCGAACGACAAAGCTGGAGAAGAGGTCGCTCTTCACGTCGGGGTAGTTCTTCTTGACCCACTTGCTCATGAATGGATTAAAGCTGCTGCTGCCCATATACGGAGGATTCGCAACGGTGCAGGTAAAACGACGGGACAGCTTCTCGCAGATGGCGGCAGCGCTTTCGAGCTTAGTTTTGGTCGCAGAAGCAAAAAGATCGTCGGAACAGCTCGCGGCGGCGGCCTTAAGCTCGTCAATCTCGTCCTCTGAAGGATTAAGAAGCGAGCCGATCTCGCCCAAATGGCTCAGTTCCTCGGCGAGCTTCTTGTTACCCGGCAGCTCATCCTCTCCCAGCGGAATGCTCGTGAGCACGATAACATCGGCGCGAACACCACGCCTAAAGAAGCGACGGTCGTGCTCGCGAGCACACATGGCAAGCGCCAGCTCGGCGATCTGAGCCGCACGGGGATCGATCTCCATGCCAGCGAGGTTTTTGGTCAGGATGAGCTCCGGGATCTCGCGCTCGCGGTAGCCGCGCTCCTCGTACATGGCAAAGAGCAGCTCAAACGCATAAACCAGGATATGGCCCGAGCCGCACGCTGGGTCGCAGAGCGAAATCTCCTCGGGACTCGAGATGCTGATGAAGTCCTCGTGCTCAGCATCGGGCTCGATGTAATATTTCATGTGCTCGCGTAGCGAACTCCCCGGGTTGTTGAGCATCCACAGACGGCCGAGTGAGTTCTCGACCATATAGCGCACGATCCACTCGGGGGTGAAGAGCTGCGTGGCGGGCGCGATGTCCTCCGCCGCTGCCTTGCGCTTGGACTTGAAGAACTCGTCTTTAACGTCAGCGTTGTAGTACTGATACATCCAGCCCAGAACGGTCACGCCCTCGCGCCAGTCCTCGTCAGCGAGGACGGCATTGAGTTTGCCCACCACACTGTCAGCCATCATGAGGCCCTGGGGCAACAGCAGCTCCATGGCTCCGCCCACGCGTTCAAAGACGCCCGGCAGGCAATCGGCAAGCTCCTCGCACTGAGCAACAAACAGGTAGCGCCACAACGGTTCATCCAAGCCCGCCATCTTGAGCTCGGCTATGCGATCGGTATCGGCCGTCGTTATTTCCACGTCCAGTGCGTTCTCCACGGCCTCGCTGCCATGGCTGCCGTCCGCACGACTTAGCATGCGCATACGGCTGGGAAGCCATCCGCATGCATCCATGAAGCGAATGGCCACGATGCGGTTGAACCAGGTGTAGGCCGCACGGTCGCGCAGCGCCTCGTGACCCACCTCTGCCTGCATGCGCAGCAGTTCGTCGCGTTGCTCAATCTCAGCCGGACTTAGGGGCAGGCCGTTGACGGTCTCGGACCCAACGGGCGCGGGTGCAGGTTCGGTGATGCCGTAGCGCACCATCTGCGCCTCCACGCCTTTGATGAGCTCCGTACGGGCCCAGGTGCAGAAGCTCTTAAGAGCAGAATCGTTCATGGTTGATGAGCCTTTCTAAACGCCATAAGCCACCGGCGCGCGCTTTGGCACCGGTGGCTCCGCGGGTTAGTTGATACGGATCTCGTCGTTTGCAGCGAGCGCCTGCATAAGGCGGGAGCGCAGGTCGTCCACGTAGCGCTCCACGTCCTCTGCGGACAAAAGACGGCTCGGCTTGGCCAGATCGGCGCGGCGCACAGTCTTGATCTTGCGCTGGGGCTTGGGCGCGGGCACGGGAGCAGACGATGCGGCGCCCTTGTTGGAGACCTTCTTGACCACCTCGCCCGTACTCATGACCTCGGTGGTGCGGCGCTCGTTGTCCATACGCACGCGGGCCTCATCCACAGCGTCGTACATCTCGTTGGCCGCCGCACTGAGCCAGTCGCCCCAGTTAGTTGCAACAACGCTCAGTTCGTTGAGACTTTGAGCGCTGTGGGCACGGTTTTTGAACGACTCGTATTTAGTGCCGGCGTCTGCTATGGCATCCTTGGCCTGATTGACAAAGCCCTTTTGACTCTCGGCCTGCGTCCGCAGGTCTTGCAGATCGCTCTCGATGCGACACAAAAACTCATTGCGGCGGATGCCCAACAGCTTTTTCATGTCATCCTCGACGGGATCCATAAGCGGCTGCAGGTCTTTAATACGGCCGTAGGGCTTGGGATCTTTGAGGATCTCACGAACCGTTGCCACGTTCTCCACCGCACCGGGAATGTCATCGGAGGCATACTCGATACCCTCGGTGCGGTTCAAGAAATCCCTGGCGTGGTCAAACGCTGTTCGTTGATTGGACTCGAAGAACTCAACCACCTTGTCAAAGTCTTCCTTGGCATCGAGCAAACGCTCCTCATGCTTGGTGAACGTGGTCAAGAACGCCTCGGCCTCGTTCTGGTCCTTAAGGACGTCGGCCACCTCCGAGCGCATCTTCTCGCACTCGTCCTCACCGGGATACGGGTAGGCCGGCTTGATGCCCGTGTAGTAGTCGCGTGCCATGGCGAGGCACGCCTCGCGCAAGCCCTCAAGGCGCTCTTTGAGCTCGGCCACGAGCTTATCCTCGTTGGAGGGCACGGTCTTGAGATCAAACAGGTCACACATGAGTTCGCCCGTGGCACGTAGCAACCGGTCGCTCATGCGCATGCGCAAGCGCACCTGGGCCTTATCGGCATCCTTGCGCAGGAGCGCCACCATGCGGCTGTCGTTGGCTTGAACCGTCTGACCGCCAAACAGCACCTGCGCGCGCTGCTCCACCACAAGCTGCGCCACCACATTTGCGATGTCGACCTCGCGCCAGCCAAAGGGCCTTTGCTGGTACTGGCGCTGGATATCGCCCATAGCGGTATCCAGGTGGCGCTGGTGCTGCACTTTGAGGTAGTCCTCGACCTCTTTGAGCGCACGCGTGTTACCTGCATCCATGCCAGCGAGCCCCACTTGAACGTTGCCCACCAGAGTAGAGCGAATATCGGAATCGCTCGTGACCGGCGCGCCGATATAGTCGGCCTTTTCAAAGACCACATCGCACAGCTGCGCCAACACCTGCTCAAAGACCTGAGCGGGTTTGGCGGCACGGATCTCAATCATACGCCCGTTGACGGCGCATCGTGCATGGAGCACCGCCTCAGCCAAAAGGGCGTCAGCCTCTTTCTCGTTAAAGTCCTTCTCGCGCATTTTGGCCTCGACAATCTGGCGGGTACTCGGCGGTAGCTCCTGCAGATTGCGCGTCTGGGCGTACATGCGAATCTTAGCGGCGTTGACGAGTGGGGCCCAATAATCCACCTCGTCGCTCAAGGCCACGATGGCCTTATCCACGGATTTCAATGCCAGCTCGGCATCGTCCGAACGGCCCAGATCGCTGGCCATGGTCACCACGGAAAGTTCCATGCCGCCCATGCTGGTACCGTGGATTGAGCCGTCCACATAGCGGTCAAACGGAAAGTCGTTGGCCCCGTGGTTGAGTTTGCGCGCAGTGTAGATGCTTTCGAACAGGCGCTTCTTGATGTACTCAATCACCTTCGCGTTGTCGATCGGGGTGCGTGCGATCTCCTGCGCTATCTCCTGCTCCTCGTCGGTGAGGAAGCTATAGGTATCGCCCTGGCGTGCCACGTAGCTCTCGCGCTCCAAGCGGGCGAGAGATTCCTTGACGCGGTCCTTAAGGGCGCGCTTGTCCACGTCCAGGCTATCGATCATAAGGACGGAGATGTTCTCGACCGTGGCCTTGACGTAGCCGATGTAGCGGATCAAGTACAGGAGCTTAAGCACCCGGACATCGTAGCTCTCAAGACCCTCTGCGTTTTCAGCCGCGCGCTCCGCACAGACGACGACCTGAATGATGCCGTGCTCCAAATCCTTGGAGATTGTGTCGAAGAAGCGCCAGAACGGCACGAGTGCACCAGTCTGGTCATGCTGGATGGCCTGAGCGCTCTCCTGAAACGCGCTCAGCATGGAGCGCTCGCCCGTGGACATGTGCTTGGCCTTAACACCGTGCTTGCGTACCTCGGTCATCACGTCGGGCAGAAGCTTAAACTGGTAGCCCACAAACGGGTAGCTGGCCACAAAATCCTTGGAGTTGGCGAAGCCGGCAAGGTCGGAGCGCGAGCCACCCTCAAAGGTAAAGTTGTTTTTGAGGACGGCGGCGTCTTGCTCGTAGACCTGTGCAAGCATATCGGCCGCCGGCGCGGTCTTCTCGAGCACACGGCGCTGGATAACCTCGTCCACGCTGGAGCTGGAGAGCGAAAGGCGGGTATTGAAGCGGCCTTGGATCTTTGAAAAGTCGTTGCCCACGGGCAGACTCAGGTTGTCGATGGCCTCCTGGCTCGTGACCATCACCCACACGCGGCCACCGCAGGCGGCACCCAGCTCCTCGACGATGGTCTGAAGACTCAACATAAGGCTTGGATCCCGGTCGTTTGTAATAAACTGACCCACCTCGTCGACCATAAAGAGCAAACGGTAGTTGCCGCCGTGGGCCGCTGCCTGAGCGTCTACGTAGTCCTTGACCTTTTTGGCAAAGACATCGGGGGCCAAAACCTCGTCCTCAGAACCCTCAAGCCAGTTCCATGCGGCCTTTTCGCTCATGCCGAGCACGCTCTGCAGCACCTCGACGACGTCGTCCTCAAAGTAGCTGTAGGTGTCGCGGGTCTGGAGCCAGGACTCGCCGTTGACGCGCTCAAAGGCCTCGCGGAACTCCTGGGTCTTGCCCAGGGAATCGATGTGTTCCTCGAGCTTTGCAAGCTTTAGGTCCTCGCCGTAGAAGCCGCGCGCCTCGTAGAACATGCGCTCAAAGCCGCGAAGCAGCGCCGTGGGAGCCGTATCGCCCTGCTTCCACTGGCCCGCCTTGCTATCGATGTTAAAGAGGATGGCCTGCGTGGACACCGAGCAGGCGCGCTCCATGGCAGCCTCGACAATGGGGTCGACGATCTTGCCGTCAAAGTAGCGGATGGCGCTCTTGCCGCCGATCTGGCGATTCTCGAGCAGGTAGCTAAGCATCTTGAGGAAGTGCGATTTACCGGAACCGAAGAAACCACTGATCCACACACCGATCTTGTCGGTGGGCACATCGATGGCATCGCCGTAGGCCTTGAAGAACGTGGCAAAGTGCCTCTGCAACTCGCGCGTCACCACGTACTCGTCAAGCTCCTGGCGGATGGACCCATCTTTTGAATCCTGGACCTTGACCACGCCGTTGATGGAGCGGTTGATGTCTTTAGCAAAGAGGTCGCGAATGATCGTGTTGTCCATGGGTGCTCCTTTGGGTTTGGGAACGTTATGGCAAAGGGTTGTTACCGGCGGCAGGGACTTGCCTGCGAGGAGCCGTGCTTACGAGATATCGATGGCGCGGTAGTAGTTGTCGGCCGGCAGACGGTTAAAGAGCTGGAAAGAAGAGCCGTTGAAACTGCCCGGATAGGCGGCGACCACAGGCACCTCATCAAAATCCGCAAGCATGCAGTGGAGAAGCGTGTGTATGCGAAAGAACGGAAAAACCTCGCCCGCGCCGGTGAGGAGAACGACGTCTCCAGGCGCGTGCGGCTCGGTCTGCTCAAGGATGTACGCGGCGACTTTCTCGGGCGAGGCGAACTTGGCCACGTCCTCGAGCACGCGCTGGGTACCGCGGCGCTCCTCTTGGTGCGGGATAGCCTTGAGGACACGGCGCTTTTCGAGAATTGCCAGCACGGCGTCGTAAAGGTTCACGACCTTGAGCGTGCACGGAAGCTTGTCGGCCTCGGCATCGCGTGAAAGGGTGTCAAATAATGCACGCGCCTCAAACTCCAGCGCGGGGTCATAGCAAAAAGTGTGGAAGCCGATCTCATTGCCTATGCCCTTGTTGGCCAAAAAGTCCTCGCTGCACAGGCACTCGCGCAGAAGCTGCGCACGGCGCTCAAATTCCTGACAGGCGCGCTCGGAGCGGGCATGCGCCGCCACGACGCTCTTGCGGGAATGGATGCCGATATTGGTGGTGAGATCGGTCGCCGGGGTGATGACAGGGTCGACGGCGCTTTTGACGGGAGCCACGCTACATCACCGCCCTGCCGGTAAGGGCCGCGATAAGCGACTGCTCGCCCAGCTGAACCAAGGCTCGCTCGACATCAGAATCGAGGAAGAGTGGTGACAGGCGCTCGGACTCCGGGCCCTGGCCCTCGCCGATAAGGCCAGCATGGCGGAGCGTCTGGCGGAGCGAGCCCTTAATGCGCTTGACCGTGGCCTCAGTCCAGCGGGCCGCGTCCGGATACTCCGTGGTAAAGCGTGTCATAAAGGCGTTGAGGTCAACCGCCGTAAAGGCATAATCGAAGTTTTGTAGGCGCTCCCCTACCTCGACGAGCACGAGCTCGCGCACGATATCGTAGCGGCAGATCATGCTGTAGAAGATGGCCTGGTCCGCCTGCGTGGGAGCGCCGGATGCCATGAGCCCGGTTAGGGATGACGCAGCCTCGACGGCGGTTTTGGGGTCGATGCCGCGCGCGGCGCATACGGCGTCCGTGGGCACCATGGCGTCAAGGCGGCGAAGGCACACGGTTGCGCGGTTGGCGACCATGCGCTCCGTGGGATATTGAAAGAGGTTCTCGCTCTTTACGCGTACAATGACCTGCTCGTCGCTTGCGCCCTGCATACGAAGGGCAGCGACGATGCGCATCTCATGCGGGAGGAATTGCTCGCGGGTGAGCACCCCCCCCCGAACGCTTTTTGTGGTTACATCCACAGTACACGCTCCAAGGGTGTCAAAGGCTGTCACAAGTGCGCCGCAACCCGGCGGGCAGGCGCGGCGCACATGACAATAATCATACCTGTTGGTAAAAAAGTTACCACGCCCAGAGTGTCAAATGTTGAGCAACAAAATTTAATCCGGTTAACGGTCATTTTCGCAGCTTAGAAACTTTAACGAGGTCGCCCCAAATCACACTTGCCAGACAACCGCGCTTACGAATGCAGGCACGCACACGCCCAACGCCACCCTCCGCTATATTCAACATAGAGTTATACATATGCTTCTATGTAAGGAGTTTCGTATGCCTGTCGTAAAGCCTATTTCTGATCAGACGCGCGCACTAACTACCATTCAGGAACGCGAAGATCACATTCAACGTACCATCGCTCATGGTTACGACGACCTCACCAACGGTCGTGTGCGCCCCTGGAAACAAGCGAAGGCCGAGGCGGATCGGATGCGAGCCATCAGGTAAGGTCACCTCTCCCCCATGTAACCATCCTGTAAATCATAGCGGCGCACTCGAGTTTTACCGTGATACGGTCGCGCCTGGCGCTCCACTGTGCTAAAGTATCCCGAACGTTCAAACGACTACGAGGGGAACTAGAAGATGGCACGTGTGCACAACTTCTCAGCTGGCCCGGCCGCACTGCCTACAAGCGTGCTCGCCGAGATCGCCGACGAGATGATGGATTACCGCGGTTGCGGCATGTCCGTGCTCGAGATGAGCCATCGATCTAGCATGTACCAGCAGATCATCGATGACGCCGAGGCAACCCTGCGCCGCCTGCTGAGCATCCCGAACAACTACCACGTCCTGTTTTTGCAGGGCGGCGCCACGCTGCAGTTTGCAGGCATCCCCATGAACCTCATGCGCCGCGGCCGCGCCGGCTACGTCGTGACCGGCAACTTTGCCAACAAGGCGTACAAGGAGGCCGCCAAGTACGGCGAGGCCGTGCTGCTCGCGAGCTCCGAGGACACCAACTTCGACCGCATTCCCAACATGGCCGATATCAACGCGCGCATTGCCGCCGAAGCCGCGGGCGACGGGCTCGACTACGTCTACATCTGCCAGAACAACACCATCTTCGGCACCATGTACCACGAGCTGCCCGATTGCGGCGACGTACCGCTGGTCGCCGATGTCTCGAGTTGCTTTCTGTCGCAGCCGCTCGACGTCGAGCGCTACGGGCTCATTTACGCCGGCGCGCAGAAAAACGCCGGCGCCGCGGGCGTGACCGTGGTCATCGTGCGCGACGATCTCATCGCAGATGGCCCCGCCTTTGCGCAGACGCCGCAGTACCTGGACCTCAAGACCCAGGCCGCCAAGGGCTCCATGCTCAACACGCCCAACACCTTTGGCATCTACGTGTGCGGCAAGGTGTTCCATTGGGTAGAGCAAACCGGCGGACTTGCAGCCATGGCCGAGCGCAACTGGGCCAAGGCCAACCTGCTCTATGACCTGCTCGAGCACAGCGAGCTGTTCCATGGCACCACGCAGGCCGACAGCCGCTCCATCGCCAACGTCACCTTCCGCACCGGCGACGCCGGACTCGACGCAGCCTTTGTCGCAGGCGCGGCCGAGCACCAGATCCAAAACGTCAAGGGCCATCGCCTGGTGGGCGGCATGCGCGCCAGCGTCTACAACGCCGTAACCATGGAAGACGTGCAGGCACTGGCCTCGTATATGAAGGACTTCGAAGCACAGCATAGTTTGAGTCCGCGATCTAACTAGCCCGCAACACGCGGGCCGACCAGCCACCTCAGACCACCCTGTTTAGATCAAAACCTGCTAAGGAGTTTTTCCATGCGCAAAATTAAAACCATCGACGACATTACCAAAGACGGCAAGGTCGAGTTTGGCGAGGGCTACGAGTTTGTGGGCACCGCCGAGGAGGCCGACGCCATCCTGATGCGCTCCACCGACCTGCACGGTTACGAGCTGCCCGAGGGCATCCGCGCCATCGCCCGCTGCGGCGCCGGCGTCAACAACATCCCCGTCGAGGAGTACGCCAAGAAGGGCGTCGTCGTCTTTAACTCCCCCGGCGCCAACAGCAACGCCGTCAAGGAGCTCGTCCTGGGCATGCTGGTGCTTTCGAGCCGCGGCGTGGTGCAGTCGATGAACTGGGTGCGCGACAACGCCGACGACCCCGAGATTCAGGTCGATGCCGAGAAAGCCAAAAAGGCCTTTGTGGGCCGCGAACTCAAGGGCAAGCGCATCGGCGTCATCGGCCTGGGCAACGTGGGCTCCAAGGTCGCCAACGCCTGCGTCGATCTGGGCATGGACGTCTACGGCTACGATCCGTTCATTTCCGTCGAGCACGCGTGGGTGCTGAGCCGCGAGGTGCAGCGCGTGGGCACGCTCGAGGATCTGTGCCGCGGCTGCGACTACCTCACCGTGCACGTGCCCAGCAAGGCCGACACCATCGGCATGATCAGCACCGAGCAGATCAACCTGCTGGCCCCGGGCGCCGTGCTCATCAACTACGCGCGCGAGACCATCATTGACGAGGACGCCGTCGACGCCGCCCTGCGCGCGGGCAAGCTCAGCTGGTTTAGCTGCGACTTTGCCACGCCCAAGACCGTCAAGATGCCCAATACGTTTATCACAACGCACTCGGGCGCAGGCACCGGCGAGGCCGAGGCCAACTGCGCCGACATGGCCATCAGTGAGCTCAAGGATTACCTGGAGAACGGTAACATCGCGCACAGCGTCAACTACCCCGCCTGCAGCATGGGCAAGGCGCGCGCCGCGAGCCGCATCGCCTGCCTGCACGCTAACGTGCCCAACATGATCGGCCAGATCACGGCAATCCTGGCCAAGGACAATGCCAACGTGCAGCGTATGACCAACGAGTCCGCCGGCGAGAACGCCTACACCATGTTCGACACGGACGAGCACCTGGACAGCAGCACCATCGAGGCGCTCAAGCAGATTCCGTCGATGTATCGCGTGCGCGTGATCAAATAGTGCCGGTTGATCTGACGGGCAGTTCCCCATGTGGCCTGCCCGTCACTGACATTGAATGCCCGCGGGGGCGCCTTTCGCACGAGAGGCGCCCCCGTTTTTGTGAGCACTCCATTAAATGCACCGAGCCGCTTCTTGGCATACAATCTGTATGTTGACCTAACTATCTGTGAGGTGCCTATGGTTGATACAGATTTTGCTTGGCGGCTTACGCAAGGACTCGTGCGGATCGACAGTTCCGACCCAGGTGCGTATGAGGGCGAAATTGAACGCTATATCAAAGCGTTGGTTGAGGAACGGTTGGCGCAGCTGAGCCATCCGGTACTCGATGCCGTGCAGATTGCAGAGCTCGAAGTACTCCCCGGGCGCCGCAACCTCATGGTCACCGTGCCGGGCCAAAGCGACGAGCCGCGACTCGTCTATATCTGCCATATGGATACCGTAACCTTGGGCGATGGCTGGGACGCGGACACGCCGCCGCTCGGGGCGGTTGTGCGCAACAACAAACTCTATGGCCGCGGCGCCTGCGACATGAAGGGCGGCCTGGCTTGCGCCATTGCCGCACTGGTCCATACGCTCGAGCGCGTGGTGGCGGATGGCGCGCTGCCCCGCCGCGGCTTTTCGCTCATCTGCTCGGTCGACGAGGAAGACTTTATGCGCGGCTCAGAGACCGCGATCGATGCTGGCTGGGTCGGCTCGCGTGAATGGGTGCTGGACACCGAGCCCACCGACGGGCAAATCCAGGTGGCACACAAGGGCCGCACGTGGTTCGAGATTGAAATGGCTGGCGTGACGGCGCATGCGAGCCAACCGTGGAAGGGCGCGGATGCCGTCGCCGCCATGGCCGAGGTCGTGTGTTCGCTCCGTCGCGCGTTTGCGGCGCTGCCCGCGCACGATGAGCTGGGGCCTTCGACCATCACGTTTGGCCAAATCGAGGGCGGATATCGCCCCTACGTCGTACCCGACCGCGCCAAAGTCTGGGTCGACATGCGCCTGACCCCGCCGACCGATACGGCCGCCGCGACGCGCATGGTAGAGCAGGCCATCGCCGTCGCCGAAGCCGCCGTTCCCGGTTGCCATGGCAGCTACACCGTGACGGGCGACCGCCCCGCCATCGAGCGCGACCCGAACTCTCCCCTTCTAGCAGCGCTCAAGCGTGCCGCCGATGACGTGACGGACGCGGACACGACCGTCGGCTTCTTTACCGGCTACACCGACACCGCCGTCATCGCGGGCAAGACGGGCAACCGCAATTGCATGAGCTACGGTCCCGGGTCGCTCGCGCTCGCGCACAAGCCCAACGAATATGTGCCCCACGCCGATATCGTTCGTTGTCAGAACGTGCTCATCGCGCTCGCCGACAACGTGCTCTGGGACGCGAGCAGCCAAGTTGGGGCATAATAAGCCGCGAACAAACCGACTCACACGTTAGGACCGCCCATGAAAGCACTTCCGTTTCCCTGCATCCGCCCGGCTCAGGACCGCGTGCTCGAGGCGCTACCTGCAATGGGCAGCATCCTGAGCGGCAACGATGCTCTGCGCGGAGCCATTGCCGATGGTCTGATGCTCAAGGACCCGGGTGCGGCGTATTACGTGTACGAATGCTCGGGCGAGCCGGGACGTGTGACGGGCGTCGTGGCGATTTGCCCGACGAGTGTACTTGCGGGCGGCAAGGGCGATGCCAGCGCTAACGTAGCCGCCGCTGCGCACGCGATCGCCGAACTCAAAGCTCAGCCTCGTCCCGTGTCGCTCGCTTACGAGGCCTCGCCCGTCATGAACATCATCCTGGGCGCCGCCAAAGAAGGCGCATCGCTCTACGCCGTCACCGATCCCGCGGGCATTACGCACCGCGTGTGGGAGGTCAAGCGCGAGGACGCCGTCGGGGCCATCCGCGCTATGCTCGACCAAGCACCGGAGCCGGCACTGACCGACGACCCCGCCTACGCCGCCGCGCTGACCGGGGCGTCGCAGCTGCTGGCCGATGAGGCCCGTTCCGCCGGAACGTACACCGGCAAGGAGCCGTTCAACTTTACCGTTGCCGTGCTCTTCCCCGCTGCGCAGGTCAGCGGCGCCGCGCCGCAGGTTCCGACAGGTCTGCTCACGCACCAGGTCGCGCGGTTCTAGCAAGACCAGACCGCTCAGCACAAAAATCGGCAGCTCAACAAACAGGGGGCGGAGATGCAGCAGGTACATGCATCTCCGCCCCTTTTGCGTCGAGAAGTTATGCCGGCGACCCGTGCCGCCACGCTAGCGTTATCCGCGCTGCGGACCTGCAGTAGCCACAAGCGGTTCAAGCCCCAGCTCGCGCGCGTAATCCTCCTGCGTAAAGACTTCGACCAGTTCAAACATATCGGCCGCATCGTCAAACGCAAAATGCAGCACTGAGCAGTTGCCCGGCACGCGTTCGCGCTCGTCGGCCGCCGCGCCCCGCACGAGGTCCAAAAACTCCTTGATGGCCGAGCCGTGGCTCACCGCGAGCACGCACTCGTGGTCCGGACGTCGCATAAGATCGGTTATCGTCGCCGCCATGCGCTCACGCACCTGCATCTGGCCCTCGCCGCCAAACTGACGATAGAAATCTCGCCACGGGCGCTCGGGCATGAGCATCACGCGCTCGGCCTCAAAGTCGCCAAAGAACCACTCACGCAGGCCGTCCAGGCGCTCATACGCCAAGCCCGGCCACAGGTTGGCGATAGTCTGCTCGGTGCGATGAAGTGTGGAGGTGTAGGCATGATCGGGCTCAATGCCGCGCGCACGCAAGAACATGCCGGCGCGCGCCGCCTGGTCGCAGCCCAACTGCGTGAGCGGCGAGTCACTCCAACCCTGAATAATGCGCTTAAGGTTGAATATTGTCTGCCCATGACGAACCAGATACAGGTCTTTATTCATAGGGGTCCTTTCGTTCGTTACCAATCAAGGAGCGAAAACGCACC
>CALLFD010000296.1 GCA_937997605.1 uncultured Collinsella sp.
CCAAAGCCCAGCAGCGGAATGATGACCAGGTAGACCATGGCGACGCTGCCGCCCATGATAAATGCCATGGTAAAGGCGAAGATCAATACCAGCGGCGCGCGCACGGCGATACGGATGATCATCATAAAGGCCTGCTGCACGTTGTTGATATCGGTGGTCAGGCGCGTGACGAGCGAGGAGCTCGAGAACTCATCGATGTTGGCAAAGCTGAACGTTTGGATCTTGTAGAACAGGTCGTGACGCAGGTTCTTGGCGAAGCCGCAACTCGCATGGCTGCAGGTGACGCCGGCAGCGGCGCCAAAAGCAAGCGACGTCAGCGCGATGAGCACCAAAAAGCCCGCGGTGGGAAGCATCTCGGCTACGGTGGCGCCGTCTTTGATGGCGTCGATCAGGTTGGCGGTGATAAATGGAATCAGCATCTCGCAGAGCACCTCGCCAAGCACGAGCAATGGCGTGGCAACAGTGACTTTCATATAGTCGCGGATGCTGCCCATGAGGGTTTTAATCATCCAGTTCCTCCCAGGTTACACGGATTTTCTCGAGCATTTCGGCGAGCTGCTCGCGCTCGTCGTGAGTGAGGGCGCTAAAGGCGCGCTCTCTAAAGCGGATGCGGGCCGCCTGGTCGATGCGGGCGTTTTCCCGGCCGGTTTCGGTCAGGCGAATGGTGAGTTGCCGTCGATCCTTGGGGTTACGGCTGCGCTCGATGAGGCCGTTGACCTCGAGCTTGGACAGGATCTCGGAAAGCGACCCCGGTTTGAGGTCAAAGTGCATGCCGAGTTCCTGCTGCGACATCTCGCCGCCGGGCTGCTTGGCCAGCAGGCAGATGATGGGCGCCTTGCCGGACACGCCTCCGCCATGAAAATGCATGTAATGGCCGCAAAAGCCCAGGCCGCTCAGGATGCGCTTGGCGAGTTTGTCTTCAGCGCTGACCGCTTCGGGTATGTCTACCGGTTGCGACGGGTCACCGCCGGGCTCATGCGGAAGGACGAGTGCTTCAACACACATATCTAAGCTTCGCTCCTTTCCTTAGTTAGGTAGAGAAATTGTTTTGTGCCTAACTAATTTAGGAGCGCATAGATTGATTGTCAAGGTACCAAACTAGTGGTTACGCGGTTTTACCAAACCGCGTAACGGCTCGACGCTGCAAACCCGCCAGAGCGGCAATCTGCCTTTCAACTTCGGCG
>CALLFD010000297.1 GCA_937997605.1 uncultured Collinsella sp.
CCGTGTCCAGTCCGTTTACCAGCTTTTTAGCCCAGCACTTTGACCAGATCAACGACTATCTGGCCACGTTCTTTGACGGACAGGCGACCTCTGCCGATATCGAGCGCTACCTGTATACCCCGCTCTCGACATTTACGGCCAATGCCGGCAAGCGCCACCGCCCGCTCATCTGCATGCTCGCCGCCACCGCGGTAGGTGGCAGCTTTGAGAGCGCCCGCAGCGCGGCGGCAGCTATCGAGCACTTTCAGTCGGGAGCGCTTATCCATGACGACATCGCCGACAACGGACAGCTTCGTCGAGGTAAGCCCTGCATGCACCTTACCGAGGGCACGGGCCTTGCCATCAATTGTGGCGACCTGGCGCTCACCATGGTCACCAAGACGGTTCTCGACGACCCCACGCTGGAGTCCGACGTGAAGCTGCGTGTGCTCCACGAGCTTACCGAGATGATCGTCCGCACCATCGAGGGTCAAGCGCTCGACCTGGGTTGGGTCCGTGACGGGCGCTTTGATATCTCGGTTGATGACTACCTGGACATGGCGACGCACAAGACCGCGTTTTACAGCGGAGCCACGCCGCTTGCCGCCGGGGCCATTATCGGCGGCGGCAGCGATGAGCAAATCGAAGCGCTGCGCGCCTTTGGCCTGCACACGGGCCTCGCCTTTCAGATTCAGGACGACCTGCTCAACCTTGTCGGCACTAAGGAAGCCGCCAACAAGGACTTCCGCACCGACATCACCGAGGGCAAGCGCACGCTTGTCGCCGTACACGCCCTCTCTGATGAGCGCCACCACGACGAGATCGAGGCGATTCTTTCCTCGGGCACCGATGATCCCGCGCAGCTCACACGCGCCGTGGAGATCTTCCAGGAGACCGGCTCTATCGATTACGCCCACACTTACGCGCTCGACCTGACCGCTAAGGCCAAAGCGGCCATCGAGAACGTTGAGCTTGATCCGCACGCACGTGAGCTGTTCCTCTCCATGGCAGATTTCTTTGTGGAGCGCCTTAACTAACGGGGGTTATAAAACCTGTCAGCAGCGTATTTAGGCACAACTTGCTACACTGTTGAGTGCATGTTTATGCATCCCTTTGCGTTGTCTATCC
>CALLFD010000298.1 GCA_937997605.1 uncultured Collinsella sp.
CGCTAGGGCCAGATCAGCGTCATGTCTACATCGAGAAGAATTGTATCAGCTTGAGGAATGGCAACGCGCTAGGGCCGTGTGGCGCCACAGGGTCGGCGACTATCGATTGTATCAGCTTGAGGAATGGCAACGCGCTAGGGCATACCGTCTCGACGCTCGAGGACGTCCAGCATTGTATCAGCTTGAGGAATGGCAACGCGCTAGGGCGGTTCGGCAAGCGGCGGGACGGCTTGAGGAATTGTATCAGCTTGAGGAATGGCAACGCGCTAGGGCACGGAAATCCGCAGCACGCGGGCGGGCAGGATTGTATCAGCTTGATGAATGGCTACGCGCTAGGGTCTGTTTCGATTGGAAAAACGGCAGCCACCAATTGTCGAAACGATCTGTGCGATTCCCTGCATTGCAAGCTGTATATCTCCTGGAATGGCTGTAAATAGGCCGCGATGGCCTGTTAGGGTTCATTTTTTTGGGAACCATGTCATTGAGATTATCAATACGCAGTACGCATCACCAACCAGGAGGGGGTACTGATTGACTGAACTGATTGGAGCTAACCTAGCCGCCCTGCTAAAAGAACGGGGCATGAGCCAAAAGGAGCTTGCCGAGGCGGCGGGCCTCACCCCGGCCTCGGTGAGCAGGTACGTCAACGGCGAGCGGGAGCCGTGGCCGGCCACGATCGCCGCGCTATCCCTCGCCCTCGGGGTCGAACCTTCGGACATCCTCGGAACCTCCTGTGACCGGGAACTGGACGAGGCCGTGCGCCTCGTGGCCCGCAATGCGGACTGTGACAAAGGGACTGTCCCTTTATCACATAATACGCCCCTGCCATCGCACTTTTGCTGTATGATCGAGCGCCCATCGAGGGCGGGGGTCCTCTATACTGAGTCACATATGACGGTATCGCGCCAAAGGAGAACGCCGTGACTACGTCGCAGATATCCCTGCTTGCGCTCATCTTGGTTGGGGGCATCGGCATCCTGCTTATCGGAGTGAGCATGCTCATGAAGGCCGTTGCCCGCAGGAAAGCCAAGGCATGCACCGCTGCGACCACGGGAACGGTCATTGATCACCGTTTTATGGGCGAAGGCAGGATGTATCCCGTTTTGGAATACACCGTCGACGGCACGCAATACCGCGCGAAAAAACAATTCCGTGGCATAAAGACCAAAAGCTTGTCGGGACTCCCCATCCGCACGCAAGCCACCGCCTACGAAGACGCCAAGGGCTGGCTGCACGTGCAGACGGGGCCCATCGCCCGCCTAGACACCCTTGCAGAGCAGCTTTGGCCCCTCGGCAGTCAAATGACCGTACACTACAACCCCGGCAACCCAGGCAAAAGCTATGTCGAACGCCCCATCGTGGGCAACTTTGCCACGCTGATGTTTAACATCGCAGGCTTCTTGCTCATCGCGATGAGCATCTTGCTCTATGTTCTTATCCAGCGTTAGCTCAAACTGATGCGCCCAGCGCCCCATGCGCCGCAACGACCGTTACGACACCAAGGATCAGCCATGGCAACACTTTCCTAACAAGAACGCAAGCGTATCCAGCGATACTGCATCTGCCCCAAGATTGCCGGAGCGGCGCTTGCCATGGCATTCGTGCTGCCTTTTTTGATCATTCCCTTCGAAATGATTGACGACATTGTCTTCCACCACGAAGGCTTCCAGGATACGGGCATGACGGCCGCCCTGGTGCTCGCTGCCATCGAGCTCGTCATATTCTGCTACTGCACTCTCGCGCCGCGCTTTGGCATGCGCGGCAAGCAGTGGAAAGAAATGCAGCACCGACTCGTCGTCGAGCAGTCCGAGAAAGACCGCTCGGCACAAATCGCAGGCGTTATCGGTACGCAGGCTGCCGCGCGCCTACTCAAGAACAGCGACAACGAGACCGCTCGCAACCTGGGCAGTGCGGCAGAAGTCGCCGCTGCCGTAGGCGCCGTCGCCACCGCAGCAGACGTGCTTACCGAGAGCTTCGCTAACGCAAAGGCCATGGCAGAGGCCTGCGGCGTGCCTATCCCCCGTGCAAAAAAGTGGATCATCGCACTTGTGGCGCTGCCCCTCACAATCGTGTGCGGTGCCTATATCCCGCAGCTGGCGCAGGGAAACATCGAGATGCAGGAGAACGCCGCGGCCGCGGCCGAGCAGATTGCCATCGCCCGCAAGGCGTTAGAGCCCGCATGCGAGTACGTGTCCGCCGATGACCCTTACGAGCGATATCAAGATTACGGCTATCACGTCCGCGGCTACTTGCACGACGGCGACTCCGATACCCAGAAGACCTATACGTACCTAGATTTCGACAACAAGGGGACGCTCAAGGAAGTGAGTTACATAGCAGAGATCGACCCCGACGCGAGCCTTGAGGACAACCTCGCCCGCGTCGAGCTCGACTTGGACGAGCTTTCCTCCGCTGTTCAAACCATAGACGTCAAGACCGTGAGTCCCGAGCTCCTAGCAGCGCAAAAGCTCCCCGAAGAGTTTAGGCAGGTCTTTTTGAACGGTTCTCTCTACGAGAGAATCTCCATCAGGACGAGCGACGACCCCATCAAAACGTACTATTCGTTTGACACGGAGCCCGAGGACGAGTTTGACGAGTACACCCATCCAAGCATCCGTATCACGTTGACGGGCAAAACGAGCTAGGCGAATAAGGGACTGCGAACGATTTCCTGGACCGTCACGCGGCCCTTCCCTGGAGTGGGAAGGATAAACTGGACTTTCTTTTAAGGATCTTCAAGCGTATTGTCGCTCGTATTCCACTGGAGACATGTAGCCCAAGGTGGAATGCATGCGCACCCTATTGTAATAGAGCTCTATGTACTTGAAGATGTCCTGCTTGGCCTCGTCCCTTGTCCTATAGCTCCTCCCTTTCACCAATTCCCTTTTCAGCGTCTTGAAGAATGACTCGGCCACCGCGTTGTCCAGCGGCGTGCCGGGCCTTGATACCGACTGGACTATGCCATGCGAGTCCAGGCATCTCTGGAAGGAGCGCGAGGTGTACTGCGCGCCTTGGTCGTCATGGAAGACGAGGCTGCCGTCGTCTGGCGGATCCTCCCTGCCAACCGCCTGCTCCATCGCATCGATCGCGACCTTCTCGGTGATGCGCTCGGACATCGACCAGCCCACGACCTTGCGGGAGAAGGCGTCTATCACGGCTGCGAGATAGAGCCACCCTTCGCCTGTGGGTATGTAGGTGATGTCGCCCACCCAGAGCCTGTTGCGCTCGCCCACGGTGAAAGCGCGCTCTACCAGGTTCAGCCGAGGGTCTCCCGGCTCGACCTTCTTCTGGATGCGGTGTTTTCGGGTCGCGCCCTTTCCGGCAAGCCCGAGCTTCTGCATGATATGGAGCACGCGCTTCTCGCTCACGGAGATGCCGCTTTTTCGCAGTTCGCGGTTGATGCGCCGGTAGCCGTAGCGGCCCTTGTGCCGCTCGAAGGCCTCGACGATGAACCCTTCGAGCGCCTCTCGCTCTATCTGGGCGTTGGATTTCTTCCGGCCGAGATACTCGTAGAAACCGGATTTCGAGACTTTCATCAGCCCGCATGCCTTCTTGATGGGGCCGATCTCGCCCCTATGCTCTTTGAGGAACTCGAACCTCACGCATGGTCTTGACTCAAGAAGGCCCGGAAATTTTT
>CALLFD010000299.1 GCA_937997605.1 uncultured Collinsella sp.
AAATCGCGATAGACCGAGGCAAAGCGAATGTATGCCACCTTGTCGATCTTGGCCAAACGCTTGAGCACCATGTCACCCAACTCATGGGACGTGACGGCCGTCAGTGTGCGAGAGCGCAGCTCGACCTCGATGTCATCGATTATCTCATTGAGCTTCTTAGTGTCGATATCACGCTTGATGGTGGCGCGCATCAAGCCGACGAGCAGCTTATTGCGATCGAACCGCTGCTTAGTTCCGTCCGACTTAATGACCTCAATTGGATCTTCGCATCGCTCGAACGTTGTAAAGCGGTAGTTACACGAGCAACATTCGCGACGGCGCTTAATGGTGTTATTTGACTCCTGCATACGGGAATCAACGACGCGGGTATGTGCCTTGCCGCATTTAGGACAGCGCATGGTACCTCCTCTTAAACGATAACAAGGGTACCATGCGCAGCGCGATAATGATTACGAACGAGCAGGAACCTTAAGATGCGCACCGGCGGCGAGCGAACCATGCTCCAGATGATTGACGTTACGGATCATGTCGGAAGTCTCTTGCGTGGAAAGGCCTTCGATTGGATATTCCTCGGCAAGCGACCAAAGAGAATCACCAGGCTGAACGCGAATGGTCTCGTAGGTAACGTTGGAAACGGACTCGGCATACGCGGCGTGACGAGCGCTAAAGACAGACGTAGCGAGGACAAAGAAGAGCGTAAATGCAACGGCAACGGCGACAATCGTCGGAACCTTCAGGGCAACGCGGGCCGGCGCGACTGCAGCCTGCTGATTGCGAGCAGGCTTTACGGTCAAAGGCTGAAAGCCGGAGCGACCACCCTGGACAACCGTAAAAGTGGGTTCCGCAGGCGTCTCGAGCTTAAGGGCGAGGTTTCCCTGGACCATATTCGTTGCGTTCATCATGTTCTCCTCTCGCGTGTTTTGCTGAGAACAGTTTTATCAAGCCGCGCGGACAAAAATGTCTAGCGCGAGAACGAATGTTCGGTTATTATTATCTTCGAACAGTTGTTCCTGCCAAGCAAAATTCGAACATTTGTTTGACATGGGTAGAGAGGATGCCCTGATGGCTCGCAAAATTACCAAGCGTCAGCAGCAAATTTACGACTTCATCAAGGAATATCAGCAGGAGAAGGGTTATCCGCCCAGCGTGCGCGAGATGGCTTCTGCCGTAGGCCTTTCCTCCCCCAGCACCGTGCACGCCCATCTCTCTGCCCTGGAGGCGCGCGGGCTACTCAAGCGCGATGCCACCAAACCGCGCGCCCTGGAACTCTTTAACGAGGACGGTTCCTCGGTCTCAATTTCTAAATCTGACGAGCCCACCGCACCTCGCGGAACGGTCTCGCTACCGCTCGTTGGTCGCGTCGCGGCTGGGATTCCCATTCTGGCCGAGCAGAATATCGAAGACACTTTTACTATCCCGACCGAAATCGCCACCGATCAGGGTTCATTTATCCTTGAGGTGCATGGGAGCTCAATGATCAATGTCGGCATCTTCAATGGCGATTACATCATCGTCCGTGAACAAAAGAGTGCCATGAACGGCGAAATTGTCGTGGCCATGATTGATGGTTCAGCGACCGTCAAGACGTTCTACAAGGAGCAGGGACGCGTACGCCTGCAACCCGAGAATGACACCATGGAGCCTATCTATGCAACGAATCCCGTTATCTTGGGCAAAGTCGTCGGCTTGATGCGCCGGTTCTCGTAATGCAAAAACGCATCACCATCTTTGATACCGTCCGCGGGTTTACGATGATTTCAATGGCAGGTTTTCACGCTTGCTACGATCTCGCCTACCTGTACGGTTGGGATATGCCCTGGTTTACCCAGGCTGTCTTTCAAGACATCTGGCGCGCCAGCATCAGCTGGGTATTCTTGTTTATCGCGGGTTGGATGTGCACTCTTTCGCGCAACAATATCAAACGTGCCGCCAAATACGCCTTAGCAGCACTCGTCGTCTGGTTGGCAACAACACTTGTCTCAGTCGACGATTCGGTTAATTTTGGCATCATCTACTGTATGGCCGCATGTACCGGCATCGTAGCGTTGACCAATCCCGTCCTTAAGAAGATTTCCGCGAGATGGGGCATGTCCCTATGCCTTGTGTTGTTCGCCCTCACCTGGAGCATCCCCAAAACGACCTACCCTGTCCCATACCTGGCGTGGCTAGGATTTCCGAGCCCTGGATTTATCTCAGGTGATTACTACCCCATCATCCCGTTTATCTTTATGTATCTTGCAGGATACTTCGCCGCACACATAGCGCAGGGAATCGGTAAGACCGCCCCAAGTTGGGCCTACGCCAACCCCCTGCCGGCGCTCGCCAGCCTTGGACGTCATGCACTCCCCTTTTATCTGCTGCATCAGCCCATCATTCTGGGCATTTTGGAGCTCGTCTACTCGGTGCGATAACGCTCGAGCCGCGGCGCGATACGGGCCGGCAGCTTCGCCACAATACGAACGCCGTCCTCAAGATATTCCTCGTGCAAAAGGGTTCCCTGCTCATGCACCAGCGTAATGAGGGCGCCCTCGCGATACGGGATATCAGCAGAGAGCAACACATCGGTAGCAGCCGCCTCACGAGCAATACGGTCGACGAGATCGTCAAGTCCCTCGCCCGTCTGGGCCGAGAACAGAACGGCTTCCGGATAACGACGACGGAAACTCAATCGATCAACGCTATCGAGAAGATCGATTTTATTGAACACCGTAAGCGTCAAACGCTCGCCGGCACCGATCTCGTCAAGAACGCGATCGACCGCCTCGAGCTGGCGCTCGTAGTCTTCGTCAGACGCATCTACGACTTTGAGAATTAGATCGGCACCCAACACCTCGGACAGCGTCGATTTAAAGGCATCGACCAAACCATGCGGTAGCTTTTGAATAAAGCCGACGGTATCGGTAATCGTCATGCCGCGACCGCCGGGCAGGCGATACGAACGCGTCGTCGGGTCGAGCGTAGCAAACAGCTTGTCCTGCGAAAGTACCGTAGAGCCGGTCAGGCGATTGAGCAACGTCGATTTACCGGCATTGGTATAACCGGCTAACGCGACGCGAAACGCCGGTGACTCAATGCGGCTCTTGGACTGGACATCGCGACGCTGCTCAACCTGCTTGAGCTCACGACGAAGCGCGGCAATCTTATTGCGAATCAAGCGACGGTCAACCTCGAGCTGGCTTTCACCCTGGCCAAAGCGCGAACCGATGCCGCCACGCGTCTGCTCCTTGGCAAGATGGCTCCACATACCGCGCAGACGAGGCAACAGATATTGAAGCTGTGCCAGCTGTACCTGTAGGCGTCCCTCACGCGTCTGAGCATGCAAGCCAAAGATATCCAGGATCAGTGCTGTACGATCGATAATCTTTACCGGCTCGCCCACGGCTTTCTCCAAATAGGATTGCTGCGAGGGCGTCAGGTCGTCGTCAAAAATAACGACATCGGCATCCATGCGATGCACCAGGCCGCACAGCTCTTCAACCTTACCGGAACCGATAAACGATTTTGGATACGGTTTAACCAGACGCTGTGACAAACGCGCCACGCACTGGGCGCCAGCCGTATGGGCCAGGCGCTCAAGCTCGTCAAGCGAACAGATCGGAAGAGCGTCGTGTAGGGAAAGAGTGTCCTACTGAGTGTAGA
>CALLFD010000300.1 GCA_937997605.1 uncultured Collinsella sp.
CTCGCAAAGAACTTCTCTAAGATTTATTGACATCCATCGTCTTTCGTATCATGTTGAGGGGCGGGTTTCCAATCGGCTGTGGATCGCATGCGATTCCGTCGTTCGGTTGAGGCCCGTCCCGTCTTTATAGAGACAACAAGAAAGGAATCTGCATGTCTGAGTTTGCTGCCGGTCCTGCCGGTCGTATCGAGCGTGTCCGTGCCCTGATGGCCGAGCGTGGCTACGACGCCATCGTGGTGCGCGACGAGGCCAACCTTCGTTGGCTTACGGGCGTGAAGGGCGTTTTCGATTACACCTTTGAATTCCCGCACGCGGCGTTTATTACGGCCGACCAGTGCCTGTTCCATACCGACTCGCGCTACCTCAACAGCTTTGAGGAGAACACGCCCGCCGGCAGCCCCTGGGTTTACGACATGGACGAGGGTACCATCCCCGGCTGGGTCGCCGGCAAGATTGCGGCTAACAAGTGCCGTGTCTGTGCTGTCGAGGACGATATGCAGATCAACTTCTACCAGGGTATTCAGCGCGGCCTGGAGGACCGCTCCGTTGCCTGCATGCTGCCACTGATGCATGACGACATCCGCAAGATGCGCGCCATCAAGGATGCCGAGGAGATCGAGCTCATGCGCCATGCGCAGTCGATCACCGATGCCGCCTTCCAGCACATGCTCGGGTTTATTAAGCCCGGTATGACCGAGAAGCAGGTTCGCAACGAGCTCGAGAACTTTATGTTCGCCAACGGCGCCGACAGCCTTGCCTTCGGCTCCATCGTGGCGAGCGGTCCCAACACCGCCAACCCGCATGCCGTGCCGAGCGATCGCGTGATCGAGAAGGGCGATTTCGTTCTCATGGATTACGGCGCGGGCTACTGCGATTACCGCTCCGACATGACGCGCACCGTCGTGATGGGCGAGCCCACGCAGGAGCAGCTCGACCTGTACGCGCTCGTGCGCCGCACGCACGAGGAGTGCGTCGCCGCCATCCATCCGGGCGTTGAGGGTAACGACATCTTCAAGCTTTCCAAGAAGATCATCGGCGATGCCGGCTATGGCGATTACTACAATCATGGCCTGGGCCACGGCGTCGGTATCGACATCCACGAGCTGCCCAACTTCAACCGCAGCAAGAACACCATCGCGATCGGCTCGGTTGTCACCATGGAGCCCGGCGTTTACCTGCCCGGCGTGGGCGGCGTGCGCCTGGAGGATTACGGCGTGGTCACCGAGAACGGCTACGAGCCTTTCACCAAGACCCCGCACGACCTGCACGTCATCGATTGCTAGCCCATTTCGATAGATTTTTGGGGCGGGGCGTCCGAATCGATTCGGACGCCCCGCGTTCTCTTTTTATGCGCTCGCCGCAGGCGCCGTCTGCAAGTGTATAATTTCTGTCGTATGTAATTTGGACGTTTGTGCGTTCTGCCCATAACAAGAAAGGTCGCTATGCCTACCATTTCTACCGCCGACTTCAAGAACGGCCTCGGTCTCCGTATCAAGGACAAGGTCTACACCATCGTCGAGTTCCAGCATGTCAAGCCGGGCAAGGGCGGCGCGTTTGTGCGCTACAAGACCCGCGACATCAAGAGCGGCCGTGTCGTCGAGAACACCTGCAACGCCGGCACCAAGTTCGAGAGCGTCATGCTCACCACCCGTGAGTTCCAGTACCTCTACAACGATGGCGCCGACTACATCTTCATGGACAACGAGACCTATGAGCAGGTTCCCGTTCCCGAGGACATGGTGGGCGAGAACTCCAAGTGGCTGCGCGAGAACGACATCTGCCAGCTGCTCTTCGCCGACGATGAGCTCATGGGCGTGACCCCGCCGATGTTCATCGAGACCACCATCGTCCAGACCGACCCGGGCTTTAAGGGCGATACCGTCCAGGGTTCCACCAAGCCGGCCACGATCGACACCGGCGCTGTCATCCAGGTCCCCATGTACCTCAACGAGGGCGAGGTCATCAAGGTTGACACCCGCGACGGCAAGTTCGTCTCCCGCGTCTAGCAACCAACTCTTCTAGGAGGACTCATGCCCCAAGAAATCAAGATTGACGGCATCGGCATTTCGCCCGATGTTCTGACCGCCATCGTCTCGCGCGCCGTGTCCGATGTCGAGGGCATCGCCTCCGTTGGCGTCAAGGACCTTGCCACCAACCTTGTCTCCATGATGCTCTCGTCCAAGGCCCCGGCTTCCGAGCCGGCGGTCGAGGCCGAGGTCGTTGGCGACAAGCTCGCACTCACCGTGCGTGTCGTGGTGTTCTTTGGCTATCCGTTCAAGAAACTCGCCGAGGCCGTTCGCGCCGCCGTGGTCGCCGCCATTGATGCCCAAGTGGGCGTCGAGGTCGAGCACGTTGACGTTTGCATCGACGGCCTCGTTTTCCCCAAGGAGTAACCTTTGAGCCTTAAGGTTTATCGCGGGCGTACGCTTGCCCGCAGTCAGGCGCTGCAGCTGCTGTTCCAGGCCGAGGCCACGGACAGCCCGCTTGAGCGCGTCCTCGAGGGCGATTTCCTGATCTCGAAGGGCCCCCTCGACCCCTATGTGCTGGAGCTTTGTCGCGGTGCTTACGAGCATATCGACCGCATCGACTGTGCCCTGCGCGCCGTCGCCAAGAATTGGGATCTTATGCGCATGCCCGGCGCCGACCGCAATCTGCTGCGTATCGCCGTTTACGAGATGCGTTTCCTCACCGATGAGGAGGTCTCGGACGCCATCGTGATCAACGAGGCCGTCGAGCTTGCCAAGGCCTATGGCACCGACCAGTCCGCGTCGTTCGTCAACGGCGTTCTGGGTAAGATCGCTCGCAGCGAGGAGCTGCCGGGCGAGGACCTGTACCAGGAGCTGCTGGCCGAGGACCGTGCCCGCGAGGAGGCCCAGGCCGCCGAGGCTGCCGCCAAGGTTGCGGTTGCCCAGGCTGAGGCCGGCGTGCTGTCCGAGGATGCGGACGCCGCCGAGGCTGTTGTCGACTCCGTCGAGGAGTAGCCATGCCAGAGGGTTCCGTCCGCAACTTCGACGAGATCTCGGATCGTCTGGACCAGATCATCGCTACTGTTCGCTCCAAGGATACCTCCTTGGAGCGTTCGCTCGATTTGTTCGACGAAGCGATTGAGCTGGGCTCCCGCGCGGTCGATATGGTCGACAAGTTTGAGCTTACGCCGCGTGAGGTCGACAAGCTCGAGCAGGAATACGATGAGGATGCGGCAAATGAATCCCAGGATAGCTAGGCCGCATCTCCGGATACGAATGGTTGATGGCATTCATGAAACGCGTGCGTCTTGATGACGAACTGATTTCACAGGGCATCTGCGCCGATCGCGCGGATGCCCTTCGCACTCTTATGGCCGGCTTGGTCTCGAGTGGCGGTGAGCGCTTGACTTCGCCGGGCCTTAAGGTGACCCCGGGCCTGCCGCTGCACGTGAAGGGGCGCATTCCCTATGTTGGCCGCGGCGGTCTTAAGCTCGAAGGCGCGCTTGATACGTTTGGTATCAATCCGACGGGCCTTGCCTGTCTGGATGTGGGCTGCTCTACCGGCGGCTTTACCGATTGCCTGCTCAAGCGCGGAGCTGCAACCGTTGTCTCGGTGGACGTGGGTCGCGCCCAGTTCGATTGGTCGCTGCGCCAAGACGATCGTGTGACGCTCCACGAGCGCACGAATGTGACGCAGTTGCCCGAGCTCGGCTATGCCGGCGCCATCGACCTGGCTGTGTGTGATGTCTCGTTTACCAGCATCGCGAACATTATCGATGCGGTACTGGCGTGCCTGGCTCCTACGGGTGCATTCTGCACGCTCGTAAAGCCGCAGTTTGAGGCTCCGGCGGCGCTGGTGGGTGAGGGCGGCATTGTGACCGATCCCGCCGTGCGCCGCGATACACTCGTGGCGGCGGTTGAACTCTTTGCTGCCAAGGGCCTCTTCCCGGTCGATGTGTGCGTGTCACCCATTCATGGTGCAAAGGGCAACGTTGAGTTTTTCCTGTACGGCACGAGATTTGACCCCGGCGACCGCTCGCAAGACGAGCTGCAATCCCAGGTATCGGTTATGAGCGAGAAAGCTGCGACGCTATGAAGGTCTTTCTGGTTCCCAATTACTACAAGCAAGAGGCGGTCGAGAGCGGCCTGATGCTCGAGCTTTGGCTGACGCGCCAGGGCTATGAGGTGGCATGGGCTGCCGACCAGCGATCCAAGATTCAGAGCACGCCTGATATTGACGGCTCCGATCTGGTCATTACGCTCGGCGGCGACGGTACGTTGCTGCGCGCTGCCCGCATCCTCAACCATCGCGAGATTCCTATCCTCGGTCTTTCCTATGGTCACCTGGGCTTTTTAACTGCTGCGAGCCCCGAGGAGCGCGACATTCTGCAGGTCGTGAGCGACGCCCTTTCCGGCGAGCTGCACGTGAGCCGTCGCGCCACCATCGCCGCGGATATCGTGTCCGTGCGCGAAGACGGTACGAAGGATGTCGTGCGCACCTTCGCCCTCAACGACATGGCGCTTACCCGCGGTCCGCTGTCCGATATGGTCGAGTTCGACATCACGGTGTCGGGCCACCATATCGATCGACTGCGTGGCGACGGCGTGGTCGTGTCCACGGCGACTGGTTCTACGGGTTACGCGCTCAGTGCCGGTGGCCCCATCGTGAGCCCCGACTATACGGGCATGGTCTGCGTACCCATTGCGCCGCACACCATTCAGGCTCGTGCCTTTTTGACCTCGCCGAGTGATGTCGTCGAAATCTTTATGTCCGATGATCGCCCGAGCGTTCCGGCGATCGCTATCGATGGACAGTTTATTACCTGCGATGGCACCGTTGAGAGCGTGGCTGTGCGCCGCGGGCCCGGAGATGTGCTGCTGCTCGATTACGGCCCCGAGAGCTTCTATAACTCGGTGAGCCGCGTATTCTACGGAGTCCGTCATGATCGATGAGCTGCAGGTTTC
>CALLFD010000301.1 GCA_937997605.1 uncultured Collinsella sp.
AAGCGCCCACAAAGATGGCGCCGGCGTTGCGAATGCCGCCGAGCAGGCCCATCGCATCCTTGCAGTGCAGCTCCAGGTGCTCGGGCGCCACCGTGTTCACCGCCTCGACGGCAGCAGCCATATCGGCGGCCACCACGATGGTGCCCTCGTTGTCGAGCGAGGCGCGCGTGATCTCGGCGCGCGGGGACTGTGCCACCAGAATGTCGATACCCGCCTCGACCTCGCGCGCAAACTGCTCGTCGCAGGTTACCAGATAGCAGGCTGCTAGCGGATCGTGCTCGGCCTGGGCCATCAGGTCGGCCGCGACCACCATGGGTTTGGCCGTGGCATCTGCCAGCACGCAGACCTCGGAGGGACCGGCGACCATATCGATACCCACGTCGCCCGAGACAATCTGCTTGGCCGCGGCAACAAAGGCGTTGCCCGGACCGGTGATTTTGTCGACGCGCGGAATGGTCTCGGTACCGTACGCCAGCGCGGCCACAGCCTGGGCGCCGCCCACCATATAAATCTCGTCCACGCCGCCGAGCTTTGCCGCCGCGAGCGTGTAGGGACTGATCAGGCCGTCCTTTTGCGGCGGGGTCACCATGACCACGCGCTCGACGCCGGCCACCTTGGCGGGAATGGCATTCATGAGCACCGTGGAGGGATACTGCGCGCGACCGCCCGGCACGTAGATGCCGGCCGCCGCAAGCGGGGTCACCTTAACGCCGAGCATGGTGCCGTCTGCACGCGTGGTAAACCAGCTCTGCTCGACCTCGCGCTGGTGGAACTCGCGAATCTGGCGCGCAGCCTTCTCGAGCGCCGCGACAAAGGCCGGATCGAGGCCCTCGAGCGCGGCATCGATCTGCTCTTGCGGCAGACGGAAGCTCTGCAGCTCGACACCGTCAAAACGCTGACAGTAATCGCGCACCGCGGCATCGCCGTTGGCGCGCACGTTAGCCACGATATCGCGGGCGGCGTCGACGATGCTTTGCGGCAGCACACCCTTGCGGTTGAGCTGGTTGGTAACGAGGCGCTCACCGGGAGCAAGCTTGATGGTCTTCATATCGGAATCCCCTATCGGTCGAGGTTGAGTTCGAAAAACGAGAGGCCGGGCGGCGGCGCCAATCGGCCCGCAGCCCAGACGTTGGGACGCCCGTGCGTGCTCGCGCTATTGTGCCGAGCCCGCAACGGGCTCAAAATGCTTGTCCTTAACGGCCGCCGCCAAGCGATCTGCCAGATTGCGTACGCGCGGATCCAAGCGAGCGGCACCCGGGTTGACAAAAAAGCGCGCCGTGCAGTCCATAATGCGGCCGGTGATGACCAAATCGTTGTCGCGCAGCGTGGCACCCGTGGCGGTAATATCCACGATACGGTCGGTCATGCCGACGATGGGGCCCAGCT
>CALLFD010000302.1 GCA_937997605.1 uncultured Collinsella sp.
CGTTGCCATTCCTCAAGCTGATACAATCTTGTGCGTCTTGATCTTATCCGGGTCGATGCCCTAGCGCGTTGCCATTCCTCAAGCTGATACAATCTCGGCGATCTGGCCGCCGCGGGTGAACGGGCCCTAGCGCGTTGCCATTCCTCAAGCTGATACAATATCCACCCACGAAAAAAGCCCCCTAGCAGGGGGCTTTCTGTTTTCAAATTGTGGAAAGGGTCGAAAATCGATCATTTTCGCGTCACCTCGACGCGTTTTTTAGAAAAAGGGGAGAGGAAGGAGATCACCCGCAGGGCGCAAAAACACCCCGCGGGATATACTCCGCGAGTGACCCGTCTTTGACGGGCCCTCTTGCCCAAACGTTACTCGTTGCCAATCCTCAAGCTGATATGGATACGTAGGGTAACGTTGCCGATACTCATGATACCCGATAGACTTAGTGGGAGAACGGACGGCCCTCCTGTCATATTTTCAACAGATTGGACCGCTTATGAGGCAAACGGTCACGATACGGAATCCCAGACACTTGAGCCTGAGGGACAACAGGCTGATTATCCGCGAGAAGGATCCCAAATCGTGCAGCGATACAGTGTTGGCCCAGATCCCGCTATCCGATATCTGGGTGGTGATTATCGACAGCCCGCAGATAACGATGACGTCCGCCCTGGTTTCCGAGATGAATGGCGCGGGGATAGGCGTGATGTACTGCGGGAGGGACCATATGCCAAACGGCCTGTGCTTGCCACTCGGTGCCCACTCGCGCCATGCGGAGATCGTCGAGCACCAGCTTGCCATTCCGAAACCGCTGCGCAACCAGTTGTGGAGGCGAATCGTCGTCTCAAAGATCCTGAACCAGGCCAGGGCCCTCGAGCTTGCCGACGGTGATGCCGCCGTCGTGGCAAAGGTCAGGGGCTATGCCGCCGAGGTGCACAGCAATGACAGGACACACCGGGAGGCGCCCGCGGCTGCCGACTACTTCGCCGCGATGCTTCCGTATGGAACGAGGAGGGAGGGGCCTATGGCCGCCCCACTCGACTACGGCTACGCCGTCGTGAGGGCGGGTATCGCCCAGTGCGCGGTCTCGCACGGCTGGCTCGTCTCGCGCGGCATCCACCATCACAGCGCCGATAACGCCTTCAACTTGGTCGATGACATGATAGAGCCCTTCCGCGCGGCCGTTGACCTCCTGGTGATCACCGAGAACATACTGAGCCCGCTGACGCCGGCCGACAAGGCAAAGCTGACGGCGGTGACCTCGGTGCTCATGCGCATAGACGGGAGAGAATGCCCGATCCAGGTGGCGATAGACATCTTCTGCGAGTCCCTGCGGCGTGCCATCGAGTTGGGGGATGCTGACATACTGCTGACGCCCGAGCTCATAGGGCTCGAGATGGAGTCAGTGGACAGGATGAGGGCGAGGGGAAGGATATGAGAATCATGCGCCTGCTCGTTATGTTCGACCTGCCTACAAAGACGAAGCGAGACAAGGACCGCTATATCAGGTTCAAGAGGTTTCTCGAAGACGACGGCTACATGCGCGAGCAGAACAGCGTCTACACAAGGAGTCTGCTGTCGAGGTCATCCGCGGCGGCCCACAGGGACCGCCTGCGCGACCATATCCCGCCCGCCGGCAGCGTCGTGGCCATAGAGTTGACGGAGAAACAGTACGTTGATCGCGAGATCCTGGTCGAGACACGCCCGCAGGGGCGTACCGGGATGGATTGCACAGGCCAACTCTTCCTGGAATTCTAGCAAAGAAAAGAGGGAGGCCGAAAGACTCCCCTCGCAACTGCTATTCCGACTGCATGTCCGCGGCCCGCTGCGCCAAGAACGACAGCCAGCAGAGTCCAAGGCAATCCTCCTGCATGACCCTGACGCCCTCGCCCCACTTCGATGGAGGCGGGAATGCCTCGGCAGAAAGAGGACCGGTTGCCTGGAGCTGCTTACCGCCGCGTTGAGAGAATAACCTGATGGCATTGACAGAAATATCAAAGCAGTGGAACCTCGCGGCCTTCCCGTCACACACGAGCACATCGCCGCGCCTGATCGTCATCCGCGGCGCGGCCTCGGGCACCTCGACTGTATCCCACAGGTCAATCGCCTTCTCCTTGGAAAACGCCCTTATGGTTCGCCTTTCGGCATCACGGTGTGGGATATCGATGCAGTAGACTGGGTCGAAAGACCACCTGCCGCGCTTGCCGGCCGAGGCGTCGAACACGGCATCCAGGGCGCACATGGACCCATAGGCCCGGCAACCGCCCTGTCCGTCTTTCCACATCGTGGTGGCCTTGTTGACCTTCCTCTCGACGATCCTGCCATCCTTGTCCCTCTTTACGGTGAGGTAGAGGTCCTTGCCGGCCTCGTCGCGTCCCAGATAGGGGTAGACGGTGTCCTTGAGCACGCTGCCCGTGACGGTGCTCGGGAGCGTGAGCGTCGGCACGATGCACGGGATCCAGGCGTCCACCTGCTCCTTGAACTCCGGATAGGGAAGCGAGTCGCTGAAAAGCCGCTGGCGCACGTCGGCGCGGGCATGGCCCTCGTTGACCAGCGCCACATTCTTCACGATGCTGGAATCGCAGCAAGCGATGACCGCCGCATCGACCGCATGGTGACGGTCGTCGTCGCGGTTCTTCTTGCCGTCCGGTCCGGTGATGCCGATACCCCAGACGTTGCGCATGATGGCGGTCGCGCCGCCGGCGACGCAGTACACGTGCTCATGGTTATCCTTCGGGAACGGCAGACACTCCCTCAGCCACTTGGCGAGCGCCGTGGACATGTAGCGTGTGTCGTTGAGGTTGCGGTCGATGAAATCTCCCGCGCGTTCGGCAAGGTTCTCGCAGGTGAGGTTCGCGAGCTTCTTGCGGGCGTACCGTCTGGGCTCGCAATTCTTCGCCCAGCGCTCCATGCGTCCGCAGAACTCGCCCCAGTCCGGCGCCGAGGCCTCGCCTGAGGCCATCCACTCGTAGGGCGAGCGGTTCGACTTGTCGCGGTTCGACTTGGTGAGGCAGAGTACCTTGTTGGCCTGCGAGTCGTCGCAGGTGCGCGAGATCGGCAGGATATGGTCGATCTCGGCGTACCCGTGCTCCTCGAGCATGCGCCTGAAGTCGATGCCGGCGCCCGTATACGGGTCCTTGCCGCCTTGCTCGCGGTAGAGCTTGACCATCGCGAGGTCCCGCCCGCGCACGTGGTGGCCGTCGGGAAGCCCCAGGAACTCGACGATATCCTTCTTGGCCTGCTCGTTGAGTTTAAGCCTCGACCTGTTGCTCTCCGCCACGATCTGGCGCTCGTGCTTGGAGCGCTTGAGATCGCGGGCGACCTCGACGCGGATGACGTCCGGCAGCCCATAGTGCCTGATGACGGAGTTGACCATGCGCCGCACCTGCGCCGTCGCGCGAAGCACGACGGGGTTCTTGCACGTCGGGTCGTAATCGGAGAAGGCGCAGAGCAGCCCGTCGTCCGCCTCCCCGCGCTCCTCGGCGAGCGTGGCGCGCACCTGCGCGAGGCCAGAATCCTCCTCGGCCTGCCTGAGCGATGTGACGCGGGGGTCCTCAAACGTGCCGCGGAGCATCTGGAGGGCTTCCAGGCTCGCGCTCGCATAGCCCGAGAACAGGCGCGCCGAATAGGGCAGGTCGATGATGGCCTCGACCTCGTCATCGGTGAGGGCCAGCGGGGCGAGCCGCCCGGCGAGCGATGCCGCCGACGATGCGAAGGTGAGCGCCGAGCAGACCGCGTCGGCGTCGTCGATATGGTCGTGAAGCCGCTCGAGCAGGTCGCGGTGGCCCTCATACAGCCCCGAGCACAGCACGGCCCAGG
>CALLFD010000303.1 GCA_937997605.1 uncultured Collinsella sp.
GAAGCAAAAAGCGAGCCGCCTGGTCAAAGGCCAAAAGCGAGTTTTTGGGCGCTGCTACCGGCGGCGATATGAGCGACCTGTTTGCGCGCGAGGACGAGCGCCGCGACGCCCTAGACGCCGAGCGCGATGAAGCCTGGCGTTACAAGTCGTGCGAACGCAAAAACCGTTACGACACACGTGCCGAGGCCGAGGCAGTTATGGCCGACTGCGAAAACCGCGGGCGGCGTGGTTTGGCCTGCTACAAATGCGAATACTGCGGCGGCTGGCACCTGACGTCGCACCCTTGGAAATAGGGACCGCATCGGCACGGCACTAGCGAAGCCCCGGTAATCGCACGCAAGCTACGGGCGCGGCGGCACCAAAACATCGTAACGAACGGCCTTGCCCGCAAGTTGATAGCTCGGCTTAACGCCGGCAAGCAGTGGGCCCTTCACCGGCCGCTTGATAACGACCTTGCGCGGGTGCACCGCAAGCGCGGCTTCGACCAGCGTCTCCTCATCGGTACATGGCCGTTCCAGATGGTGCAAGAGTTGGAACTTCTTTTTGACCGCCGCACTTTTGGTGCGCTCGGGAAACATGGGGTCCAGATACACCACGTCGGGAGCCGCGAGCTCGCCCTGCTCGATTAGCTCAGTTATATGGTGAAGGCCGGCAATGCTGTCCTCGCCTGCATGTAAGCGCATGCGCGACGCGGCAGCCGCAAGCGCCGGATCATCTGCCGCACGATCCAAGGCATCCTTGAGGAGCGCCGCGATCACGCAATCCTGTTCATATAGATCGACGGTAAAGCCCGCGGCAGCCAGCAACAGTGAATCCTCGCCAAAGCCTGCCGTGGCGTCAATCGCCCATGGGCTCTCGATGCCTTTTGCGCGCGCAGCCTTTACCAGCAGCTCTTGCTGCAGACGGCCCTGCTTGAGCCGCGGAAGCATGCGAGTAAAATCGGCACGCAGCTCCATCGCGCCGTCGGTGAGCGTGAGGCCCTCGGACGGCCCGGTCAGCTCAAGCCCCGCGGCCCGAGCAACAGAAAAGGGGTCGACGACGCCCATGGGTACTCCTTAACAAGCAAAACGAATACGTGAGCGCCGTTTATGTCGGCACCCAACCGTCCGCTATTGTCCCACATGCGACATGGCCCACAGCATCCCAATGCAAAGCACCGCCATCAATCCCGTGCACACGGCAGCGATCACAGAATCACCCATGCGCCTTCCCAACGACCGCGGCTCATGCACTTGCCCTGCTCCGTACATCATGGCTCCTCCTTGAGACCAGCTCTTACCATGGACCCATCATCGCAGCGCCGCGCATACGCTGCCATCGATTTGACTTACGCCCAGCTTTCCTTTTTGAAAGGTTGGGTTTGGCTGCGCGGGCTCAATGCGCTTTCAAACGCATGCATCGCCGCGTTGAACTACAATGTGCTTCACCATATGTGCAGTACATTGGGTGCGCCAAGCTGGCGTACTCGTATCGAAAGGACCAGCCATGAGCTTCACTCGCAAGACTCTCAAAATCCTTGCTCTCATCTACTTTGTTTTGGGCATCGCCAGCCTCGTCACCGCCGGCGTCGGTATCGCCACGGGCGGTCTCGATTCCACGTACGGTTCGTACGCCACGCTCGCAGCGGTCGTACTTATCGCCAAGGGTCTCGTCGACCTTGCCGCAGGCGTCGCCGGTATCAAGGGCGCCAACAAGCCTTCGCAGGTGGACGGCGCGTTTAAGCTCGGTATTGTTGCCGCGGTCGCCACGCTTGCCCAAGCGGTGCTCACGCTTCCCGCGTTTGGCGGCGACGCCATCAACTTTGGCGCCTTTGTCATCGTGGTGTACGACCTGTTCTTTGTTCAGCAGGCACACGCCGTTAAGGCCGAGAACAAGGACCGCCTGTAAGCGCTCGCGTCTCATAACCTCTGCAGCCAAGCAACTAAAAAGGGCCGATCGCGCATCTCCGCGGTCGGCCCTTTACGTTTGCCCAGATAAAACCTGCCAAAATAAACCTGTCCCTTTTTGGCAGGTTAGCTGTGGCGGTACTCGGCGATGATGAAGTCAATATCGGTTTGAAGGGTGTCCAAGTTTGCCAGGCGCTCTTTGTCGGCAGGGCGCGTGCGGTAGTAGTACGGCGTCATCTGGAACACCGCCTCGATGTCAGCCTGGGTCTGGAGCGTAATGTTCGCAGACACCCGCTGCGTCCCGACCAACTCGAGCTCGGTGGTCTTCGGCAGCTTTTCGTCATTGAGATATGGTGTGTCGTAGAGCACCTCCTTGAGCCCAAACAGATGACGGGCACCCGGCACCACGGTATAGAGCGAGCCCTCTGGCGCCAGCACGCGGGCAAACTCGCGCTCGTTAAAGGGAGCGAAGAGCTCGGTCACCATATCGAAGGCGCCATCGGCCACGGGGATGTCCTTCATGTTGGCCACGAAGTAGGTCGCATCGCCGCGCTTGGCGGCAAGGCGCACCATCTCTTTGCCCAGGTCGAAACCGTAAGCATCCACGCCCGGCACCGCGCCCATGGCACTCGTGTAATAGCCCTCGCCGCAGCAAATGTCGAGCAAGGTCATGGGGCCGTTCGCAGACGCTGCACGCCCAGACACCCGCTCGCGCACCAGCTCGACCATTGCATCGCGCAACGGCGCATAGTATCCACGGTTCAGAAAGTCACGACGGCTGCGTGCCTGCGACTTGGGATCGCCCATAGAGTCGCCGCTCTTGGACGAGCGCAGTAGGTACAGATAGCCCTCGCGCGCACGGTCAAACCGGTGTCCGCCCGCGCATGCAGCACCGCGCTCGTTATCCACCAGTGGCTCATGGCAAACGGGACACAACAACATGGCAACTCCTTAGCGCGAACAACACAACGTCCACCATTGTCGCACGCCTTCCCCACCTAGTCATTGGGGACGTTCTTGAAGGACTAGTCGTTTAAGAACGTCCCCAATGACTAGTCGATTAGGAGTATCATCATCTGCGCAAATAAGCACGAAAGAG
>CALLFD010000304.1 GCA_937997605.1 uncultured Collinsella sp.
AGCAGCTTTCGATCATCAAAAAGCCTGCATAATGCCGAAACCACCTCATCAGATGACATGGACTGAATTATCGTGCCGTAGCTATCATCTGGAATAAGCTCGTGCGCGCCTCCCACATCTGTTACCACAGCAGGAGTTCCGCAAGCTGAAGCCTCAAGAAGTACCGTCGAAAAGCCTTCGGACCGAGTTGGAAGACAAAGCACATCTGCTTGCTGAAGTAAGGAGGAAATGTCCTCTGCGCTACATCTCCCAAGCCAAAACAAGTTCGACGAACAGGCTTCCTTGACTTCATTGGCCAGCGGACCATCCCCTGCAAGAACAAAACAAATATCACGCTTGGTAATATCCTTTGCGCGAGCTGCCTCAATAATTGAATAAATTCCCTTTTCAGGAATAAACCGCCCAACAAAAGCCACAACTAAAGATGACTGAGGGACACCTAATTCTGATCGGAAATCTCTACCCGAAGAGATGCTCCTATAAATTGAAGCATTGATTGAGTTCGATATTACGCCCTTTGCACCGATATTAAAATGCTGAAGCCATTCAACGCTTTTTGAAGAAATCCCATAGAAATCAGGTTCAAACGTCTTTACGCGATCAGTAATCCAATCCTCATATCGGCGCACAAAATAATCAAGGAATGGCTGATTGAAAGAAAGATACGCTGAACCATGGTCGAGAACGACGGCCCTAGTGTTATGATCCACAGCAAACTTCAGCCCTTCGAGTGAGAGGGGGAAAAGCCTCGTGTTGATAAGTACGCCGTCCCACTCATAATCATCAAGGCTTTGCAGGAGCCGGTAATAATCGCCGGTTTTTTTGGGAAGAGGAAGCCTTCCATCAAGCAATGAAATACATGGAAGCCGAATTATCTCGAGACCGTTTTCGACTGAATGACCGACTCCTACGCGCATTGAATCATTAGTAACGATAACCACCCTGTCGCCGCGGGCAGCTAGGGCATGAGCGAGACCATCGACAAAATTACCAATTCCACTAAGTTGCGGGTGATAATGATGGGTGAAAATACAAATAGAAGAACTCATTACATAACCTCATCTGGTAAAGATTTCATATCCTTAATTCTGCGCAGTCCAGACTTCACCATCCCCAAAGTCAAGCAGAAGAGGAAGATGGGTATGTCGATTTTCCGGCTCCGGAATTTTCTTCCATTCGCCATACATCGTTGTAAGATATTTATCCGTCATACGAGGAACGGGGAATTCACTGCCTTCGAAAACCGCACTGCTCAGAGGGAAAATCTCTGAAATAGGCACTGGCGCCATATTCGGCCAGCTTAACGTCAGACAATAATCAGAGACCTCACCCGTATTTGAGTCGGCAATACAGGAGTCGAACAAATCCTGGTAAGAGCATGCGCCTCGAGAAACCAGTCGTTCCACTACGTGTATAGCAGAACAACCAATTTGCTCGAGTTGTCCAAGGAACCCTTTATGAGGGACAACAATGGAAGAAGAGTGATATAAATAAGCTCTTTTCTGTGCAATTGATGCAGTTCGGACTTGTTTTGCACGAAGGCGTTTATCTGTATAGAGCTGATCATATGGAAAGATGTCGACAAAAATACCCATCGAACTGGAAGCCTCTCGAGCCTCCTGATTCTCGAAGCGAGTTTCATCGCGATACACCTTAGCAAACATCGCAGCATAGCCAATAGTATTCCGCGATGTATGGAGCGAATATCCTTCCGGTAAACCATCCTCGGCTAAAGAGCAAAAGCGGTCATAGTCTGAACGCATCATTCCGATATCTATATCATCATCCCAAGGGATAAACCCCCTATGACGCATTGCTCCTAAACATGTTCCGCCATCAAGCCACCACCTGATGCCGTGCTTAGAGCAGAATGCAGCGACAACCTGAAGGATATCCAATTCAGTGTTTTGAAGCTTTAATAGCGCGTGAGCTTTAGACATCATCGGCCTATCTCTTTTCCCCAAACCATTCTTGCGTCTGTTTCCCCAAAACAAAAGACTGATAAATAAGGCAAATAGCATTGGATATAAGCGCCGTTACAGTAGGGCCATTTAAGCCAAACAACACTTGCGCGGGAGCCATGACAGCAACAGCACTGATTAAGGACAATATGCTGCCAACAAATACCCCTCGGTAGTTATCAAGAGAAACCAGCAAATCGTTGACAAACCAAGCAATGCCAGTCAAAAAGGCACAAGCCAACATAGGCTGAAGGAGATCAGAATGTTTGGCTATTCCAGCGCCATAAAACAAAGACAGCAATAATTTGCCGAAAAAGAAAAGCGCAACTGCTGATATGACGCCGACAAATAAAATACCGGCAAGTATTTTACCTATAAGCGTAAAAAAGGACTTTTCCCTAGAATAGTAACGCTCTACTAAATAACCTAATAAAGGATTATAGATATACGTCGCACCCATTTGGATAATTGCCACGGGAGCAGCAACTGATGCATAAATGCCTAGAGCAGAATCTCCGAATGTATAAGATAAATACTGCCTTGGAATATTCGGCGCCGCAGAAGCAGCAATGCCGCCCAGAACGATGGGCAAACAGCCACATAGGAAAGCTCTGACCTTCGCTTGGGTAATTCCAAGTTTGATTGCAGAGATTCGATTTGATCTCGGATAATCGTAAATAACACCGATACCTATAGTCACTACCGTCATTAGCAACAATGCACCTTCGAGGCTATTTAACAGCCCAAAGACAACAATGAACGAAAGGAGAGAACCAATGCCCTGCATTATGAGGGATTTCCCAATATAGTCCATCCTATGGCCAACCTGATCATTGGCATGCATGACATCAATAACTAAGCCGGCGGTTTTATAGAGAGCATACAAAAGAACAGCAGGCACCGTATCAATACGACACGTCGCAATGGAATAGACGGCCAACATTGCAAACGCCATAAACGTAGTAAAGAAACGAAAAGTCAGGTATTCACCAGCAGAGTTTTTCCTTTCAACATCTGCAATTTG
>CALLFD010000305.1 GCA_937997605.1 uncultured Collinsella sp.
CCCTTCTACGTAAACGGAGTAACCATGTCCCACAATACCCTGCCGACCGTCGCTGAGCTTTCGGGCGAGATGCGCGAGCGCTTGGCCAAGGTCAAATACGTCTTTACCGACCTGGATGCCACGATGCTTGCACCCGGCTCGTGCTTGCTGCGCGACAACGACGGCAACCCCTCGACCAAACTCGTCGAGGCCGTCGTGGCGCTCGCTCGTGCTGGCATTCAGGTGGTTCCCACCTCGGGCCGCAACCGTACCATGATCCACGAGGACGCGCGCGTGCTCGGCCTCAACTCCTACATTGGTGAGATGGGCGGCCTGGTTATGTACGACCTCAAGGCCAACGATTGGGAGTATCTGACCGGCGACATGCCTTACGACCCCGTCTGCGGCCTTACTCCGCACCAGGTGATCGAGCAGACCGGCGTGTGCGAGAAGATCCTTGCCCGCTGGCCGCACAAGATCGAGTATCACAACGACATGTCGACCGGCTACAAGTACCGCGAGGTCACCGTCGGCATGCGCGGCGATGTGCCCGACAATGAGGTCCAGGCCATCCTGGACGAGGCCGGCTGCGGCCTGGTGTGGGCCTGTAACGGTCACCTGACGCATCTGTCCAAGCCGACGACGCTCGAGCTCGATCGCGTCGAGGACGGTCGCGCATTCAACATCAACCCCGCGGGCCTCAACAAGGGCGTCGCCATTGCGCACTTCTGCGAGCACCTGGGGATCGAGCGCGAGGAGACGTTGGCGCTCGGCGATTCCGAGTCCGACTTCTACATGGCCGATCACGTGGGCACGTTCTGCCTGGTCGAGAATGGCCTGACGAGCGCCGGCGCGCCCGAGTTCCTGGCTGCTTGCGAGAACGCTTTCGTTACGCGCGGCAAAATTGTCGACGGTTGGGCGGCGACGGCAGAGCTGCTGGTCGCGGCGCGTTCGTAGCGCGGCGCCGCCGCACTTGGACATGTCTTTTCGAGAGAGACTGGTGAGGTAATGTCCGATATCGAGAATCCGGCAGGCGACACGCGCCCGATTGGCGTGTTCGATTCTGGTTTGGGCGGTCTGACGGTTGCGCGCGCCATCGCGACGGCGCTGCCGCACGAGTCCGTCTACTACTTTGGCGACACCAAGCGCTGCCCCTACGGCACGCGCACCGAGGATGAGGTGCGCTCGTTTGCGTTGCAGGCGGGTCGTTGGCTTTCGAAGCACGACGTCAAGATTATGGTCATCGCCTGCAACACGGCGACCGCTGCGGCCTTGCGTCTGGCCCAGCAGGTGCTCGACGTTCCCGTCATCGGTGTGATCGCGCCGGGTGCCCGTGCGGCGATCAACAGCACCCGCTCGCGTCGCGTGGGCGTGCTCGCCACCAACCTCACCATTCGCTCGGGCGCCTACACGCGCGCCATTCAGGATCTAGATGCCGGTGTCGATGTATACGGCTGTCCTGCCTCGAGCTTTGTCGAGGTTGTCGAACACGAGCTCGCCTCGGGTGCACATCTGCAGGAACAGTGGCTTGAGAACGAGGACATCTTCGATACGCCTGCCGTGCGTGCGCTGGTGGGTGCCACGGTTGAGCCGCTGCGCGACCACGGTATCGATACCGTGGTGCTCGGCTGTACGCATTTTCCGCTGTTGGTGGGACCTATCCGGCATGCGCTGGGGCCTGGGGTGCGCGTCGTGAGTTCCGCCGAGGAGACCACGCGCGAGCTGACCGATATCCTCACGCGCCGCGAGCAGCTGGCGGGCGACGCCGCCGAGCCGCAGCATCGTTTTGCCACGACGGCCGATAACATTGCCGAGTTTGCGGTGGCGGGCAGCTTTATCTTTGGTCAGCCGCTCAAGAGCATCGAACACATCGATATCGATGAGCTGAAATAGATGTAAGGCAGCCGCCAAAGCCTTCGCCACATCTTTTGCCGAAAGGATATTTCTATGGAGTACATGCAGGTCAACCGCGCCAACGGTCGCGCCGCCAACGAGTTGCGCCCCGTTAAGCTCACCCGTGGTGTCATGAAGCACGCCCACGGCTCGTGTTTGGCCGAGTTCGGCGACACGCGCGTGCTGTGTGCCGCCACTATCGAGGAGGGCGTGCCGGGCTGGCGAAAAGGAGCTAAGGCCGGCTGGGTGACCGCGGAATACGCCATGCTGCCGGCGTCGACCGGCAAGCGCTGCAAGCGCGAGCACGCCAACCGCAAGGGCCGCTCCATGGAGATCGAGCGCCTCATTGGCCGCAGCCTGCGTACCGTCGTCAACATGAAGGCGCTCGGCGAGTACACCGTCACCGTTGACTGCGATGTGATTCAGGCCGATGGCGGCACGCGTACAGCGAGCATCACCGGCGCCTGGGTGGCGCTGCACGACGCCCTCGCCATGTGGGTCGAGGCGGGCAAGATCGAGCGCATCCCGCTTATCGGCCAGGTGGCTGCCATCTCCATGGGCGTTGTCGACGGCAATACGCTGCTTGACCTCGATTATTCCGAGGACAGCCATGCCGAGGTCGACATGAACCTCGTCGCCACCGACACCGGTGAGATGATTGAGCTCCAGGGCACCGGCGAGCAGGCGCCCTTCGACCGCAAACGCCTCAACGCCCTGCTCGACCTGGGCGACAAGGGTATCGCCGAGCTCATCGAGCTTCAGCGCCAAGCCCTCGCCTAACCTGCCAAAAAGGGACAGGTTTATTTTGGTAGGTTTTATTTGCGGAGACGTCTAGACACAAGACTGCCGTTGATTGAGAGGGGAGAGGCGGAGGCCCTCGTTGCCCTCGGCGCGGCATTGATATAGAGACAAGGAGGCCAGCCATGGCACTTGAGAAGATTGACATCGACACCCTTGACCCGGCGGCGACCATCGTCGTGGCAACTGGAAACGCTCATAAGCTCACCGAGATCGAGGCCATTTTGGGCAAGGTCATGCCCGAGGTGCGCTTTGTGGCGCTCGGCCAGCTGGGCGATTTTGAGGACCCCGAGGAAAACGGCACGACGTTTTTGGAGAACGCCATCATCAAGGCCCAAGCCGCGGTCGAAGAGACGGGGCTCATGGCCATTGCCGACGATTCGGGCTTGGTCGTTGATGCCCTGGACGGCGAGCCGGGCGTGTATAGCGCGCGCTATGCGGGCGTGCACGGCGACGATGCCGCCAACAACGCCAAGCTGCTCGTTAACCTGGAAGGCGTGGCCGACGAGGATCGCACCGCGCGCTTTATGAGCGTCGTTGCGCTCATCGACACGGACGGTTTGGTCACCTATGGTGAGGGCGCCTGCGAGGGCACTATCGCACACGAGGGCCGCGGCGATCACGGCTTTGGCTACGACCCGCTGTTCCTGCCGGTCGACACGCCGGGCAAGACCATGGCCGAGCTGACGGCGGACGAGAAGAACGCCATCAGCCATCGTTTCCACGCGCTCGAGCATCTGTCCGCCAAGCTGACGGGCGAGGAGTAGACCGTGCGTGCGGTGGTGCAGCGCGTGCTCAACGCCGGCGTGACGGTCGACGGCGAGTGCGTGGGCCGCATTGGACGCGGCTACCTGGTGCTGCTGGGTGTGGGCCATGGCGATACGCGTGCCGAGGCCGACAAGCTGTGGGGCAAGCTCCGCGGGCTGCGTATCAACGAGGACGAGAACGGCAAGACCAAC
>CALLFD010000306.1 GCA_937997605.1 uncultured Collinsella sp.
CACGTCCAGCCAGGTTGCCTTGTTCACGATGCTCTTCTTGTGGCTAAACGTATCGAAGCCCTCGCGTCCATGGTACTGCCCCATACCGCTCGCGCCCATGCCGCCAAAGCCCATATGGCTCGTAGCCAAGTGCATGATCGTGTCGTTGACACAGCCGCCGCCAAAGGGCACGTAACGCACAAAGCGCTGCTGAGCCGCACGGTCCTGGCTAAAGATATACAGGGCCAGCGGTGTCGGACGATCCGTGATAAACGCTTCGGCCTCGTCTAGGCTCTCAAACGTCAGCACCGGTAAGATGGGGCCGAAAATCTCCTCCTGCATCACGGCGTCATCGGGGGACACGCCATCCAAAATCGTCGGCTCGATCTTGAGCGAAGTCTCGCGCGCGGTACCTCCAAGCACAACCTTATCGGGATCGATCAGCCCGCGCACGCGCGCAAAATGCTTGGCGTTGACGATATGCCCGTAGTCCTCGTTATCGAGCGGATGCTCGCCAAACATACGGCGGGCCCCCTCCTTGATAAGGTCCAGCAGCTCGTCGTGCACGCGCGCATCGACCAGCAGGTAGTCGGGCGCCACGCAGGTCTGCCCCACGTTGAGCCACTTGCCAAAGGCGATACGCCGCGCTGCGACCTTCAAGTTTGCCGTCGCATCCACGATACAGGGGCTCTTTCCGCCCAGCTCAAGCGTCACGGGCGTAAGGTTTTTACTTGCGCGCTCCATGACGAGTTTGCCAACCGGAACGCTACCGGTAAAGAAGATCTTGTCCCAGCACTCATCGAGCAACGCTTCGTTCTCGGCGCGCCCGCCCTCGACAACCGTCACCAGGCGCAGATCAAATGCCTCTTCACAGATTTGCTTGAGCACCGCGCTCGATGCCGGAGCATAGGCACTCGGCTTGATGACCACGGTATTTCCCGCGGCAAGGGCGCCGGCGAGCGGCTCGAGTGTTAGCAAAAACGGGTAGTTCCACGGAGCCATGATGAGCGTGACGCCATAGGGCACGGCTTGCGTTTTGCACACGCTCACGGCGTTAGCGAGATCGCACGGACGCAGGCGCGGACGACTCCACCGAGCCACGTGAGCGATCTGATGTCGAATCTCGGAAAGCGACGTGCCGATCTCGCACATATATGCCTCGTCATGCGACTTTCCCAAATCGGTCTTGAGCGCATGGGCGATATCGGCCTCGTGGGCCCGCACCGCATCGCGTAAACTCACGAGCGCGCGACGTCGAGCATCGACATCAAACGTGGCGTGCGTCTTAAAGTAGGCGCGCTGATCGCCGACGATGCGCGCAATTTCCTCGGTGTTCATGGACCCTCCTAATTCTCGCCTTCAAACATACCACCTGCAACGACTTCGTACATATGCTCGAGCTCCAAGCGGTCCATTAGAAGCGGAACGGGGTACAGGGGATTGGCCTCGGCATCGGCATGCGCCGCCATCTGTGGAATGTCGGAGCGGCGAATGCCCGAGACATATTTGGGGATTCCCAGGGCCTCGTTCATGCGGTCGACCCAATCGATAAAGGCCTCGGCCGCAAGACTGTCCTGCGCGGTAGCCGGCGCAATGCCCGCCATGCGAGCAAGATCGGCAAGCTTGGGGGCGGCGGCGTCACCATAAGCGCGAAGCATGTGCGGCAGGATGATCGCGTTGGCCAA
>CALLFD010000307.1 GCA_937997605.1 uncultured Collinsella sp.
CGCACAGTACACAGAGACATCCGCCGCCAGCGCAATCAGTACCCCAACAGCATGCGGCGCCGTGATGTCATCGGCAGACAAGGAGGACGCCACCATGAAGAAAAAGACCCTATCGATCCTTTCCCTGTGCATCGCCCTCTTTGCCGCACTCGCCCTTGTCGGCTGCGGCGGGAGCGCATCGGACAGGGGCGGCAGCACCTCAAAGAGCGAAGGCAAGGAAAAGGCCCCCGTCGCCGAAAAGACTGACTTTATCTGGTTTAAGGTCGAGATGCCCGAGAGCGTTGGCGTGAGCGACTCCGCCGGCAAGAACGCCGACAGGGTCCAGCTCACCTTCCCCGAGAACGAGAACACCACAGTCGACCGCTTTATCCCCGTTTGGGAAGAGAAGATGACGGCAGAAGAAGCTCTTGCCGATGAGGGTCGAAAGAGCAGCATGTTCCAGTGGAAAGTTGGCGACCCCGTCGAGTACAACGGCAGGACATGGCTCACCGGAACGTGCGAGGACAACCGCGGCACCCATACCTATCTCTTTACCGACGTTGAACCGGGAAGCGTCTGCGTTCTCATCGCGAACTTCGATCAGCACGAGAAAGAAGCCGAGGCGCTCCTCAACTCCATCGAGTTCCCCGATGACATGGCGAAGGCAGTTGCCGAGGCACGCGAAGTTGAGATTTCGAGCATCGAGATCAAGTAACGGGACCCCGCACACGCCCACGTACGCGCGCCCCATTAAAACAACGGGCACCCAACCCCGGGGAGAGCCGACAACATCGGCTCTCCCCTCTTTTGCGCCCGAACATATTGCCACTTGTCGGCGCAAATCCGGCACCCAGAATGGGACACATGGCCCACCCTAGCGAGCCGTCCGCGCGTACAGTAAAGGCAGGTAATCCATGGGCGGTTACAGATCGAGGAGGACACGACCATGAAAAAGAAGGCCTTTGCGATTCTCACCCTCTGCATCAGTCTCTTTGCCGCGGTTGCCCTGGTGGGCTGTGGCGGAAGCGGCGGCGCTACCGGCAGTGGCGGTGGCGGCGGAGCAGAAAAGCCAGCCGTGGATATGAGGACCGACTTCATTTGGTTTAAGGTCGAGGTCCCCGAGGGCGTCGAGATCACCGATGTTGCCGGCGACACGGCCGACAGGGCCCAGTTTAAGTTCACCGAGAGCGAGCACGCCAGCGACCGCTTCATCCCCGTCTTCGATCCTGACAAGAACGCCGACGAGCTGTTCGACTACGAGGCAAAGTGGAATGCCAGCTTTGAGTGGACCGAGAATGACCCCGTCAAGTACAACGGCAAGACTTGGCGCAACGCTTCCTATACACACTCGGGCGGCGTGACGACTGAGTACTTCACCGAAGCAGGCGGCGGCAGCGTCTACGTGCGCATCGACAACGTCGAGGAGCACAAGGATGCCGTCGAGGCCATGATGAAGTCTCTGGAATTTGCCGATGATATCGCCAAGGCCAAGACCGAGGCCATGGACGTCAAGCTCGACGATATCGAGATCAAGCGCTAAAGCTCCAACGGCATGCAGCAGCGCCGTTTTAGCTCAGCCGGGATGCAAGGTGCGACTCCTTGCATCCCGGCTTTTTGTGTTCGAAAGCGCCCGGTCACATCACCATATTGAGCACGTTGACGAATTCCTGAGCCCGGGAGCGGCTGCTCAGGCAAAAGACGCAGGCAGTCAACAGCCGGTTGCGCAGAAAAACATTGCGGCCCTTGATCCTGTTAACGCCCGTGATGTCCTTAAGGTAGACAATCTCGATATGTTTGCCGCCGAAAGTGCCCTTCTTGAGCACCTCGATGCGGTTAGGGTAGATCTTGACGTCTTTAAAGCTGCCCGAACCTTTGTCCTGGAACAGCAAGGTGTTGTTGTCCATGCGTGTCACTCCCATAGGGTTCGTTAAAACTGTCTCTATGGTCACATTTTAGTCACCGCAAGGCCCATGCGAAGATGACAGACAGCGTACCAATTCGTGTCCTCGCGAGGCTTTAAACTAAATGCAATAAAGATGCATTCCACAAGAGGAAAGTGGGGCGACAGTGATGGGCGAACTGGTAAACCGTGGAGAATCGGCAATCGTGCCAGAAGTTTTTTACAAGCAGGTTTCCTCGATTCTCAACGCCGCTCGCGACAAGGCCTATACCGCCGTTAACTTTGCGATGGTTGAGGC
>CALLFD010000308.1 GCA_937997605.1 uncultured Collinsella sp.
CGACGCATTCCGTGCGCGGGCGGCCGACGACTCGATCGGAGGTCCCCAAATGCTGAAATTCCTTAACGCGCTCGCCGCCCTCGCGGCGGTAGGCTCGTTCGTCATCGCGTTTCTTGACTCGTATGAGGTTCGGTTTAAGGTCCGTAGGCGCACGCGCGGTGCGGACGGTAGAAGGCATTTGCGCTGCAACAAGCGCAAATAAGAATGCCCGGGGTTAGAGGCCCGGGCATTTAACAAAACCAGAAAACTAGGCCGCCCGCGCTTTCGAACACTTACGCGGGATGCGTCGTTTTCTATTGCCATTGTATCCCGAATCGCCCAGCCGATTCGGGATATTTTGAAAACTCAAATGCGGGCCCATACTTGCACTGCGCAATGTTGCCAGGCTGCGTTGCGCAGCGCTTGAGCTCGCTAATCGGCTATTATTTGTTCAGACAACTTGAGTTGTAGAGGAGTGACCGGCGATGGTGCAGGGCGCCAAACATATGAAGAGCAGTAACGCCGCGGACAACGGCGGCTCAAGCCCTCAGCCCAAACCTCAACCAAAGCCCAAGCGCCGTCGCAAGCGACTGCCGCGCTGGGCCGACCGGCTCATCACCATCGTCATCATCCTTATTGGCGTGGGCCTTATGACCTGGCCGTGGATCTTGGATCGGCTCGAGGCCTCGGGCGTGTTCAACCAGATCAGCACGGTGTCCAGCACCGTGGATGCGCTCTCCGAAGAGGAGCGCGAGCGCATTCTGCTGCAGGCGCGCTCCTATAATGAGCAACTTTCCGGCGAGGCCACCGAGCTTCCCGCCGACCAGATCGAGCCCTACGCTCAGCAGCTCATCTTTGACCGCGACCCCATGATGAGCTGGGTCGAAATCCCCTCCATCGACGTGAGCATGCCTATCTACCACGGCACGAGCGAGGAGGTCCTCATGGCGGGCGTCGGCCACCTGGAGGGCACGAGCCTGCCGGTGGGCGGCGCCTCGACGCATTGCGTGCTCACCGCGCACTCGGGCATGCGCAACCTGAGCATGTTCGACGACATCCATTCGCTGGAGCCCGGCGACCTGGTGCTGCTGCACACCATGAGCAAGACGCTCGCCTACAAGATGGTGGACTCCGAGGTGGTGCTGCCCGAGGAGATGGAGTCGCTGATCATCGAGCCTGGCGCCGACAAGGTGACGCTCGTCACCTGCACGCCCTACGGCGTGAACGACCATCGCCTGCTGGTGCACTGCGTGCGAACCAAGTACAACAAGAAGGACGTCGACAAGCAAAAGTCGCTAGCCGGCCGCCACTGGGGCAAGCGCGAGTTTGCCGTGCTTATCGTGGTCGTAGCCATTGTGCTGTTGCTGCTGGACATCGTGATCCACGCGGTCCGCAAGCGCCGCAAGGCAAAGGCCTCGGCATAAGACATTCTTCAGAACCACCACAATGGGGACAGACGCCTTTGTTGTGGTCAGGACTTCCAAACCATCACAACATTCGATGAAAATCGCGATTTTGGCGAAAAGCATCGAATGTTGTGATGGTTTTCGTTGCGGTCGGGACGGTCTTCGTTGCGGGCGAGACGGTTTTCGCTATGGACGGTGCGGTTTCGCTGCAGAACCGCCAGCCTGCCGCCTGCCAACCGCCGCCCTCGTTACGTTTTCGCTGCATTTGGGTAAAGCGCCTGCTCCAAGCCGGCGCCGCCCTGTATACTAGAGCGGTTTAACTGTTATGCGGAAGGGAGCGCCTATGGCACTCAGCGAGAAAGACGTGCGCGGCATCGCCGAGTACGCAAAGATCGCACTGACCGATGACGAGCTCGCCCAGATGACGTCCTACATGAACGACGCCGTCCAGATGCTCGAGCCCGTCCTGCAATATGACTTACCCGACGTGGAGCCCACGTTCCATCCCATCGGAAGCCTGTCCAACGTGATGGGCGATGACCTGCGCGAGCCCGAGCGCGATCTGCCGCTCGACGTCGCGCTCGAGAACGCCGGCAGCGTGCGCGACCGCTACTTCCGCGTGCCGTCCATTTTGGGAGAGGGGGAGAGCGAGTAATGGCGCAGAGCTTCGATTCCCTTACCGCCGCCCAGATCGCCGCGGGCGTTGCCGCCGGCGACTTTACCGCTACCGAGGTGGCCCAGGCCTCTCTTGCCGCCATCGAGGCGCGCGAGGGCGGGGTCCAGGCATTCCTGCAGGTGGCGCCCGAGCTTGCGCTCGAGGCCGCTGCGCGCGTGGATGCCGACCGTGCCGCAGGCAAGCCGCTGCCCCCGCTTGCGGGCGTGCCGCTGGCCATCAAGGACAACATGAACCTTGTGGGCACGCGCACCACCTGTGCTTCCCGCATGCTCGAGGGCTACCAGAGCGTCTACACCGCCACCTGCGTCCAACGCATGCTCGATGCCGGCTGCCTGCCCATGGGCAAGGCAAATATGGACGAGTTTGCCTTTGGCAGCTCTACCGAGAGCTCGGCGTTCCACCGCACCAACAACCCCTGGGATACCGAGCGCGTGCCCGGCGGCTCTTCGGGCGGCTCCGCTGCAGCCGTCGCCGCGGGCGAGGTTGCGCTCTCGCTGGGCTCGGACACTGGCGGCTCCATTCGCCAGCCGGCGTCGCTGTGCGGCGTGGTGGGCTTTAAGCCCACGTATGGCGCAGTGAGCCGTTACGGCGTGGTTGCCTTTGGCTCGTCGCTCGACCAGGTGGGCCCCTTTGGCCGCACGGTCGAGGATGTCGCGCTGGCCATGAACGCGCTTACCGGCGCGGGCCACGATCCGTACGACTGCACCAGCCAGGATTGCGCCGTCGACTTTACCGAGCATCTCAACGACAGCATCGAGGGCAAGCGCGTGGGCATCATCCCCGCGTTTATGGAGGCCGAGGGCCTGACGCCCGAGGTCAAGGCCGCTGTTCAGCGCGCCGCCCAGGAGCTGCAGAACCAGGGCGCCGAGCTGGTCGAGGTCGACCTGCCGCACCTGGACGCCGCCATCGCCGCCTACTACGTCATCGGGCCTGCCGAGGCGTTCTCCAACCTGGCACGTTTCGACGGCATTCGCTACGGCTATCAGGAGGAGGGCTGCGCCAACCTGTCCGACCAGAGTTCGCTCTCACGCGCCCACGGCTTTGGCGCCGAGGCCAAGCGCCGTCAGATGCTCGGCGCCTACCTGCTGAGCTCGGGCGTGTACGACAAGTACTACTACGCTGCGCAAAAGGCCCGCACGCTCATCACGCAGGACTACGATGCCGCGTATGCCAAGGTGGACACCATCCTCATGCCCGCCTCGCCGCGCACGGCCTTTAAGTTTGGCGAGATCAGCGACCCCACGCAGATGTACCTTTCCGACCTGTACACCATCTCGCTCAACATTTGCGGCAACGGCGGTATCTCGGTGCCGCTGGGCCTGGGTGAGGATACTCAGCTGCCTGTTTCTGCCCAGCTGGTGGGTCCGGCGTTTAAGGACCGTCAGCTGCTCACGTTTGCCCGCGCCCTGGAGCGCGGCTTTGCCGATGCCGCCACGGGTGCGCCCGCGCTTTCCGTCGCGCCCGATTTTGCCGGGAAGGGAGGCGAGCTGTAATGAAGGAGCTTTCCGAGGTCCTGCAGGATTGGGAGGCCGTGATCGGCCTGGAGATCCATACCGAGCTCACCGCACTCGATACCAAGATGTTCTGCAACTGCAAGCTCAGCCACGATGACGAGCCCAACGCCAACGTGTGCCCGGTGTGCCTGGGCCTGCCCGGCGCCCTGCCGGTTCCCAACAAGCGCGCCATCGAGAGCATCGTCAAGGCCGGTCTCGCCACCAACTGCGAGATCCAGCGTCACTCGATGTTCTACCGCAAGCACTACTTCTATCCCGACATGGCCAAGAACTTCCAGACCACGCAGGGTCCGGTCGCCTTTGCCATGTACGGTCACCTGGACCTGGACGTGACCGGTCGCGGTGCCGCCGAGCGCCCCGACTGCGCGTTTGGCGAGGCCGAGGCTCAGAGCCTGGCGAGCGCCTCGGCCAACGCCGAGGGCCTGTCCACGTCCATGACGTCGACCATGCGCGAGGGTAACCAGCGCGCCGGTCACCTGGCCAGCTACGATGCGTCCAACCTTCAGATGCCCGAGCGTCGCGAGGACGGTTCCTACACGGTGCCCATTCGCATCCTGCGCATCCACATGGAGGAGGACGCCGCCAAGATGGTGCACGTGGGAGGTGCCGAGGGCCGCATTACCGCCGCGGCTGAGTCACTCGTCGACTACAACCGCTGCGGCACGCCGCTGATTGAGCTCGTCACCGAGCCCGATCTGCGCACGCCCGAGGAGGCTCGCCTGTTTATGGAGAAGCTCCGTCGCATCTTTGTGACGCTGGGCATTTCGGACTGCTCCATGGAGAAGGGCTCCATGCGTTGCGACGGCAATGTGTCGTTGCGCCGCCGCGGCGAGACCAAGCTGGGCACCAAGACCGAGCTCAAGAACCTCAACTCGTTTAAGAGCCTGCATGATGGCCTTGCCTACGAGATCTGCCGCCAGGCCGAGGTGCTCGAGGAGGGCGGCATCATCTACCAGGAGACTCGCCACTGGGAGCCCAGTCGCAAGCGCACCGTGGTCATGCGTGTGAAGGAAACGGCAGACGACTATCGTCTGTTCCCCGATCCCGACCTGGCGCCGTTCGACCTGGACGACGAGTTTATCGACCGCTGCCGCGGCGAGATCCCCGAGCTGCCCGATGCCAAGCGTGCCCGTTTTGAGACCGACTTTGGCATTAAGGCGGCCGATGCCGAGCAAATCGCCGGCGACCCCGAGTTTGCCGAGTTCTTTGAGACTGCCGCTGCCGGTATGGCTGGCAAGGAGGCCCAGACGGTCGCAAACCTGCTGGTCAACGAGATGATTGCCTACCTTAAGGGTGCGGGCGTGTCGCTGGCCGAGTCCGGCATCGCGCCGGCTCAAGTGGCGGCGCTTGCCAAGCTGCTAGCGACCGATGCCATCAGCTCCAACCAGGCGCACGAGGTCTTTGAGGCCATGGCCCAAACTGGCGACGACCCCAACAAGATCGTTGACGAGCGTGGTATGCGTCAGGTGAGCGATGCCGGCGCGCTGCAGCCGATTGTGGACGAGGTGCTGGCAAACTGTGCCGATCAGGCGCAGCAGTATCGTGACGGCAACCAGAAGGTCATTGGCTTTTTGGTGGGCCAGTGCATGAAAGCGAGCCGCGGCAAGGGCAACCCGAAGCTCTTCAACGAGTTGCTGAGAACGTCGCTCTCGTAAGCGGGAACCCGGGAGCCCCGGCAGGGCGGGTGCTTCCTCAAAATTTCGAACAGTCCTGCGCAAGACGAAGGCCACATTAAGTGGCCTTCTTTGCGTGCGGAACTCATTTTGAGCAAGCGCCCCGCCGCTCCGGGGGCCTTCCCCGCCCTGACGACTCGGCCTTCCGGGTCAGGCGGGCTGGATTGAATTTGGTGAATGAGGGCGCCGTTGGCGCCCTCATTCTTTATACATGTTGGGAGCGCCAGGTGGTGGGGGTGGTGCCGGTGTGTTGTTTGAAGGCTTGGGCGAAGGCGGCCTGTTGAGGGTAGCCTAGACGCTCTGCCACCTGCGCTATCGTAAGCGAGCTATCTGCCAAAAGGTCCTGTGCTCGCTCCATACGGCGTCTGCGAATGTAGGCGCCCAGGGACTCGCCAGTTTGGGCCTTAAAGGTGGCGCATAGTTTGGAGCGGCTTGTGTAGAGCCTCTCGGCCACCTCGTTGATACCCACACGTCTGCCTTTGTCGAGCGCGCGCTCAATCATTGCCGTTGCTTCTTCGGCAATGGTTATGCTGACGCGTGTGTCTGCCGCCTGCCGCGCCTGCTTGTGGGCCGCGCGCGAACAGGCGAGCTCCGCGACCATGGTCTCCACGATGCCTTGCATATAGACGTGTCCGCCTACGGTGCGGGCGCGTTCCTCGTTAATTCGGCGCAGCGTGTGGCAGATGGCAGACGTTGCTTCCTCGTGCCACGACTCGGCAAACGTCTCAAAGATTCCCGCGAACTCGGTGGGATAGCGGTGCTCCAGTTCGTCAAAATATCCAGGCAAAAAGAGCACCGAGCGCGAGTGATAAAGCTCCCCCGCAAACAGCGGGCTTAATTCCTCGCCACAGCTATCTTGGATAAAGCTGCACACGGCATTGTTTGGCCACGGTCCATGCAAGGGTTTAAGGTTCGCAGGCGTTATGCCAGTCTCGGGCATGCATATAAGTGTGGGCGCGCTGACCTCGCTCACGCAGGCGTACGGCTCGGGTGTGTATTCGGCCAGGTACATATCGTGCGTCGGGGTAATGAAGTGCTCCATAACGATGCAGGTGGGGGAGAGGGGCATGATCCATGCGCGGCCGTGCGCCCGGTCGTTTGCCACCTCGCCGGTAAAGACGGCGCCCTTGCCGGTAAGCTCCAGGCCAAACTGCTCAAATTGCGGTGCGTAGAGCTCGGTTATGTCGGTCGCTGCCCGCCGTATTTGCAAAAGCGTCCCTTTCCTTTGCAGAAACGTCCACGCCTGGCTTGATTGTGAGCCATGGCTAACATATCAATGATAAGTTGATTACGGTTAACTCTCAAGCCGTTAGAAAGGAATCTCATGGCAAAGGAATCAAATAGGGAAGGTGGAGGCATCGGCGAGTTGCTCGCGTATGCCGGTGACCGCAAATTCCTAACGTATTTGGGCATGGCGCTCTCGGCGCTCTCGCAGCTGCTGAGCTTTGGCCCGTACGTGTGCATTTGGCTTGTCGCGCGCGACCTGATCGCCGTGGCGCCCAACTGGAGCGAAGCCACTAACATCGCGATGTACGGCTGGTGGGCCGTGGGTTTTGCCCTGGCAAGCATCGTAGCTTATTTCGTGGGGCTCATGTGTACGCATCTGTCCGCGTTTCGCTGCGCGTCCAATATCCGCAAGACTACGAGCGAGCACCTGCTTAAGCTGCCGCTCGGCTACTTCGACACGCATGCCACCGGCGAGCTGCGCCGCATTGCAGACGGATGCGCCGCCTCTACCGAGACTTTGCTCGCACACATGCTGCCCGATATCGCGGGCGCCGTCGCCATGGTCGTGGGCTTACTCGTGCTGCTTTTCGCCCTCGATTGGCGCTTGGGCGCGGCATGCCTCATCTCGGTGGCCATTTCGTTTGGCGCCATGGCCACCATGATGAGCGGCAAAGGCGCCGAGTTCATGAAGGCCTACATGGGAGCGCTGGTCAAGATGAACAAGACCGGCACCGAATACGTACGCGGCATCCCCGTGGTCAAGGTATTTCAGCAGACGGTCTACTCCTTTAAGGCCTTCCACGATGCGATCGCCGAATACGCCGACATGGCACAAAACTATGCGGGCACGTTCTGCCGAGGTCCGCAGGTACTCAACCTTACCGCGCTCAACGGTCTTGTGGCATTCCTGTTGCCCGTGGCGTTGCTGTTGGCGCCGGGCGAGACGGACTTCGCGCATTTTATGACCAACTTCACGTTTTACGCGATATTTTCGGCCGTGGTGCCGACGGCCATGACCAAGCTCATGTTTGTGGGCGAGGCCTCTCAGATGAGTGCCGATTCGCTGGCTCGCATCCGAAGCGTCATGGATTCCAAGCAGCTCTCCGTGCCCGCCCAACCCAAGCACCCTGCCGGCGGCGACGTGCGATTTGAGGACGTGAGCTTTACCTACGAGGGTGCCGAAGCACCTGCCGTTAGCCATGCGAGTTTCAGCGTTTCCGCTGGTAGCACCCTCGCCCTGGTGGGTCCCTCGGGTGGCGGTAAGTCAACCTGCGCAAGCCTGATCCCGCGTTTTTGGGATGTCTCCTCGGGTCGAGTGCTCGTAGGCGGTGTGGACGTTCGCGATATGGATCCGCACGAGCTTATGGACCAGGTCGCCTTCGTGTTCCAGACTAACCAGCTGTTCCGGCAAACACTTGCCGATAACGTGCGCGCCTCCAAGCCTACGGCCACTGACGACGAAGTACGTGTGGCCCTCTCCGCAGCTCAGTGCGACGACATTGTGGCCAAGCTCCCACAGGGCATCAATACCATGCTCGGTGCCGGCGGAGCTTATCTTTCGGGCGGCGAGGTCCAGCGCGTGGCACTCGCCCGCGCGATCCTTAAAGACGCGCCTATCGTGGTGCTCGATGAGGCCACGGCGTTTGCCGATCCCGAGAACGAGGCGCTCATCCAGCGCGCCTTTAGCAAGCTGGCGGCGGGTCGCACGGTCATTATGATTGCGCACCGACTCTCGACTGTAGTTGGCGCAGACCAAATCGTGGTACTCAACCAGGGCAGCGTGCAGGAGTCGGGTACCCATGCCGAGTTGCTGTCCCAAGAGGGTCTGTATGCCAAGATGTGGGCCGAATACGAACAGGCCGCGAGCTGGAAAATCACTGCAGCGACCGCGGATGCCGCCGTCACGAAGGGAGGCGAGGCCTAAATGTTCGCCTCATTCCAAAAGAAGTATTTCCTATCCGATAAAGGTGTCGCCGGCGTAAAACGCGGCATTTTCTGGACCACGCTCACTAATCTCATTACCATGGCCGGCATGGGCTTTTTATTCCTGGTTATGGCCGGCTTTGTCGAGCATCTCGCCGCCGGCGCCGACCTGCCGGATGCCCTGCCGATCGTGGGTGGCCTTCTGGTCTTTTTCGTGTTGCTCTTTGCCTCTAACTGGCAGCAGTATTACTACACCTACTGCATCTTTTACGAGGAGTGCGGCAAGCAGCGTATGGAGATTGCCGAGCGCTTGCGCAAACTGCCGCTGTCGTTTTTTGGTCGTCGTGATCTGGCCGATTTAACCGAGACCATCATGGGCGACGTCCAGGCCATGGAGCACGCCTACAGCCACGTGCTGGGAGAGCTTTGGGGTGCCATCATCGCAAGCGCCATTGTGTTCGTGGCGTCGCTGTTCTTTTGCTGGCAGCTGGCGATTGCGGCGTTTTGGAGCGTTCCCGTGGCCTTTGCCGTGCTGTATCTAACACGCGGCCCCATGGCCCCGATGTTCGATCGCGTGCGTGCCGAGAAGGTCAAGGTTACCGAGGCGATTCAAGAGACGCTCGACTGCGCTCGCGAGATCCGTGCCACCAACCAGGAGGCCCATTATCTTGAGGGACTCAACGCCGTGATCGATGCCGAGGAGCGCGAGACCACCAAGAGCGAGCTCGCTAACGGGCTTTTGGTCAACTCCGCCTTTGTCATCCTGCGTCTGGGCATTGCCACCACGCTGGTTGCGGGCGCCGCGATGGTCGCCTCCGGGCAGGTCGACTTTTTTGTGATGTTTGCCTTCCTGCTTATGGTGAGCCGTATCTATGCGCCCTTTGACCAGGCGTTAATGTTAATGTCCGAGCTGTTTGCCGCCGAGTCGTCTGCCAAGCGCATGCGTTCCATCATGGAAGAGCCTGTGGCGCGGGGCAGCGAGAAATTTGAGCCCGCGGGCCACGATGTGGTGTTCGATCACGTGGCATTTGGCTATGGTGCGGGCGAGGACGGCCGCGCCGGCGAGAAAGTTCTTACCGATGTGAGCTTTACCGCCAAGGAAGGCGAAGTCACGGCGCTGGTCGGTCCTTCGGGTTCCGGTAAGTCTACGGTGAGCCGCCTGGCCGCGCGCTTTTGGGATGCCACCGAAGGTACGGTCACCGTGGGTGGCGTGGATGTTGCGAGCGTTGATCCCGAGGTGCTGCTGCGCGACTATGCCATTGTGTTCCAAGACGTGCTGCTCTTTGACGACACGGTGATGGGAAACATCCGCCTCGGGCGTCGTGACGCCACCGATGAGGAAGTGCTTGCGGCCGCGCGTGCCGCCAACTGTGACGAGTTCGTGAACCGCATGCCGCAGGGCTATGACACTATGATCGGAGAGAACGGCTCCAAGCTGTCCGGCGGCGAGCGTCAGCGCATCTCTATCGCCCGCGCGCTGCTCAAAGACGCGCCCATCGTGCTGTTAGACGAGGCGACGGCAAGCTTGGATGTGGAGAATGAGACCGTGGTACAGCAGGCGCTCTCCCGTCTGCTTGCAGGTAAGACGGTTATCGTGATTGCGCACCGCATGCGTACGGTGGAAAATGCCGACAAAATCGTTGTGCTCAAGGATGGTGTGGTTGCCGAGCAGGGCACTCCGGCGCAGCTCAAGGCGGCAGGTGGAGAATTCGCCCGCATGGTTGCGCTGCAAAAGGAGGCGGCGGACTGGCAGCTGTAGGAATATGACAAAGGGGCAGTCCCTTTGTCATATTGAGTTCATCCCCATAGTTTCCAAAAAGTTAACCTTTGTTGAACTTAATAGTTAGATAAACTAAACTATTTTCCAAAAGTGTGCTCGAGCAAACTTGTTTACTCGGGTGCTGAGGCACCGTGCCGCGTCCAATGCGGCAAAAGGGAGAAGCAACATGAAGAAGTCGACGTTCAATACCCTGCTTATCGGTGGCGGTTTTCTGCTTGGCACGGCCGGCATCAAGCTGCTTACCAGCGCTCCGGTCAAGAATGCCTGCGTGCAGGGTATCGCGTGCGGCATGCGCATCAAGAACGGCTACCAGGACATGGTCGAGCAGGCCAAGGCCAATGTCGATGACATGGTTGCCGAGGCTGCCTACATCACCCAGAGCGAGGCCGCTGCTGACGAGGCGGCCGAGTAACGCTCCCAGGCACAAACTATGAGATTCTCGATTATCAGCGAGATCCCTGGCAGGACCCGTCTTCAATTGGCGGGTCCTGTGCCAGAGAGCGATCTCGACGCACTTCTTAAGCTCAGCGGCGATATCGACGGCGTGCACAAGGTGCGCGTTTATGGCCGTATTGGCCAGATGGCGCTGGAGTACGACGAGCCGCGCCGTGCGAGCGTGCTCGACGCCCTGGGCGCACTCGATGCTCAAGCTATCGCCGATGCCAAGTCGGGCTATGTGATGCAACTCGAGCCGCGCAAGCACAAACTCGTTATGGACCTGGCGACACTCGTCGGCGCCCATTACGCACGTCGCTGGTTCTTGCCGACGCCTCTGCGTGCGGTGTTTGTCGTGGCCGGTTACATGGCATTTTTGCGCGCTGCCCTTCATGAGCTGGCACAGCCGCGCCTGACCGTTCCTGTGCTCGACGCTTCGGCCATCGGCATTTCGTTCGTCAAGCGTGATGTCGACACCGCGGGCCAGACGATGTTCCTGCTCAACGTGGGCGAGCTGCTCGAGGACTACACCCGCGCCATGAGCGAAAACGAGCTCATCAACTCGCTGCTCGATGTGCCCGACAAGGCGCAAAAGGTCGTCGGCGACACCGAGGTGAGCGTTGCTGCGACCGAGCTCGAGCCCGGCGATCTGGTCGCCGTACGCACCGGCATGTCCATTTGCATCGACGGTGTTGTCGAGCAGGGGAGCGCCATGGTCAACCAGGCGACCCTGACCGGCGAGCCGCTTGCCGTCGAGCGCAGCGCAGGCGACGACGTGTTCGCCGGAACTGTCGTGGAAGACGGCAGCATCTTGGTGCGCGTGCGCGCCAACACGGCGCAGACCAAGCTGCGCTCGATCGTCTCGCTCGTGCAGACCGCCGACTCACTCAAGTCCGAGGGCCAGTCGCATATGGAGGACCTTGCCAACAAGATCGTCCCGTGGAACTTCCTGCTCGCGGGCCTTGTCGCTCTCACCACGCGTAGCCTCATCAAGACCTCGGCGGCGCTGATGGTCGACTACTCGTGCGCACTCAAGCTCACGGGTTCCGTCGCCGTCATGACTGCCATGAGCGATGCTGCCAAGATGGGCGTCATGGTCAAGGGCGCCAAGTACTTTGAGTCGTTTGCCAAGGCCGACACCATTGTGTTTGATAAGACTGGCACGCTCACCGAGGCCCAGCCGCGTCTTGCCTGCGTACTCACCACCGATGGTTGGAGCGAGGACGAGATCCTGCGCCTTTCCGCTTGCTTGGAGGAGCATTTTCCGCATCCGGTGGCGCGCGCCGTGGTCAATGCGGCATGCGAGCGCGGGCTCGAGCACCGCGAGCGCCACGCTGCCGTCGAGTACATCGTGGCGCACGGCATTGCCTCGTCCATCGAAGGGCGACGCGCGATTATCGGCTCGGCACACTTTGTGTTTGAGGACGAGAGCGCGCAGCTCGATTCCGACATTAAGGAGCGCATTGAGTCCCAGATGCAGGGGCTGTCGCCGCTGTATCTGGCGGTCGACGGCAAGGTCGTCGGCGTGCTCGGCATCGAGGATCCGCTCAAGCCTGGTGTCCGCGAGGCCATCGCCGACCTACATGCGCTGGGTGTCAAGCACGTGGTCATGCTCACGGGCGACTCGGAGCGCACGGCCGAGCGCATTGCTCGCGAGGCAGGTGTCGACGAGTTTAAGGCCGAGCTCCTGCCCGAGGACAAGTACGCGTATGTGGAGCGCATTAAGGGCGAGGGGCGTCACGTTGCCATGGTGGGCGACGGCGTCAACGATTCGCCGGCGCTCGGTTTGGCCGACGTGGGCTTGGCGATGGGTGGCGGAAGCGACATCGCCAAGGAGGTCGCCGATATCATCCTGACCGATACGGATCTGGCCGCGATCGTGCGCCTGCGCCGCATGAGCCAGGGCCTCATTGATCGTCTGACGAGCTCCTACTCTAAGGTGATGCTCACCAACTCAGCGCTCTTGGCACTGGGCATTACCGGCACGATTACCCCGCAGACGTCATCGCTGCTGCATAACGGCTCGACGATTGCCTACAGCCTGAGCAACGCGAAGGCTTACCTGCATTAGCAGACGTGTTCGCCCACGTTATCTGGCCTGCGCCCAGACGGCATCGGTGTCGTCCAGGTGCAGGTCTTTTGCATTCGACCATTTGCTAGCTTCTCTATAAAGTGGTGCTAGCATGGCTAGCAATTAAAGGGAGCGGGATCGACGTGGGTGCTGTTAGTGGCATGGCACAGGTGAATGTTCGCGTAGATCGCTCGGTTAAAGAGCGCGCCGAGGAAGCACTGCAGCTTTCGGGCAGGTCACTGCCCGAGCTCATCAAAAAGGTCGTGGCCAAGGTCGCACAGGGTGGCGGGCAGTGTGAGGAAGTACTGTCTGCCGTTGATGGCCGGCAGCAGGCCGTCGCGTCTGATACTCCGTTCGCCGCATCGTGGGCGGCGGCGGATCAGCTTTACGCGGACCTGGGCATCGCTACGTCGCCCGTATCCGACGATCGCGGTTGGGACACAATCTATTCCGAAGCCATGGACGAGCGCTATCGCCAAAAGGGGATGATCCAGTGAGTGGGGCTCCCCTCAAAATAATGGTGGACGCCAACGTATGGGTTGATTCGTTTTGCGTCGACCATGCCGAGTCGCTTGCCGCGCGTGCGTTTATTGGGCAGGCGACGGAGGCGGGGGCGTTGCTGTTCTTTCCGGTGCATATCGCCAAGGACGTGCTGTACGTTGTCCAACACGAGCTGAAGCGTAGCGTTCTTGCCAGCGGGGGAGCGCTCGACGAGGCATCTGCCCGCGCGATTGGCGATGCGGCGCTGGCGTTTGTTCGGAACATGACCGAAAACGCCACGGCCGTGGGTGCTGATGCGTCGGACCTTTGGCTGGCCGACAAATACTTAGCGCTCCATCGCGATTACGAGGACAACTTGGTGCTCGCCGCGTGCAAGCGCGCGCAGGTCGATTACTTGGTGACCAACAATCGTAAGCTGCTCGAACATGCCGATCTTGCAGCAAAGACCCCGCGTCAAATGATGCCGATCCTTGCTTTGGCCGAACGCGGCGGCGTGGCTATCGGTTGACGCGAACTGTTTGCGGGCCTCTTGGACGACGATGCGCCAAGGGGCCCGCGTGTGCTATTTACAAAAGCTCGGCCTTAATGGCGGGACTTTCTGCGAGCTGCTCGGCTGCCTTTTCGTCGGAGCTGTCGAGTGCTGCCAGACTGCGGTAGACCCACTCGTTGACCTGGGTGTTCTTGACGCCTGCGGTCTGCATAAGGGCGCCTACCTCGCGGATTGCTGCGAGCAGATCAGCCTTGGGACCCGCGAGCTCGACCTCGATGCCGTGGTAGGCGGTCACGCCGCGGTTCTCACTCACGTGGTCGATAAAGCCCTCGACGGTCTCAAGCTGCTGGGCGAGAGCTGCATCATCGTCAGCGTCCAGCGCGACGAGTGCGTTCGATACCGTGAGGGCGGGATGTCCGCAGGGGACAAAGCCTTCGATGACATCCATAGCTTCGGTAATGGTTGAGCCCAGGCCCACGAGGGCATTGACGAGTTGCTGTTTGGTATCCATAACGGTCCTTTCGACGGGTCAATTTTGCTTGGCGAAAATATACGTGACGCGATCGGTAGCAAAAGTGTGAAGTGCGGCGCACATTGGGGTCTTCACAGCTCGTGCATAGAACGGCTGTCTGCCTTTAGAACGTGGTAAGATAGCTATCCACGAGCGGGGTTCACCCCGCGTGTTCCTTGAAAAGTCGACGGTTATCGGGTGTTTGCAGACCCGATACCATCCAGACTTTCCCAACATTCGGGGGCGACTGGTTTCGACACGATAGCTCTGAGAGAGGAAGCAAGCCGAGGTCTCCTCGCCTCGTTAAACAGGGGTACCGTCAAATTGAATTGACAACAACTCTTCTTTTGAGCCTATGGCTCTCGCTGCTTAGTTTATAGCGGCGCGTCAACCCGGTGATTTCCCCGACACCGGCGCGACGTCATTTTAGGGGAATGCTCCCGCGCACGTAATCGGTATGGCGCGGGCTAAGACCGAACCGGTTGGGATGCCGCGAGCGTGTCGCTGCGCGCAAAGCGTCCGAGACTAAACCAGCGACTGAGCTTGGAGATGCCAATCAGGGGGCTTTCGTGGACCGGAGTTCGATTCTCCGCGCCTCCACCAATAGTTACAGGCAGGTAGAGAAGTGTCTCTACCTGCTTTTTTATTACTTACAGATACCGTGGAGAATCGAACTCTATGCAGGGCGCGAGCGTTAAGCAAACGCGAAGCGTTTGTAGCGAGCGGGCGAGGACGCCGGCAGGCGGCCGAAGCCGGTGCGGATTTGCGAAGCAAATACGCGGATTCTCTGCGCAAAGCCCCAGCCCAATATCGATGCGATGTTTATCGAATTTCAGCTGGCCTCGCCCAGCATCAACGGATCCCCCAAACCGCGGAGAATCGAACTCTATGCAGGGCGCGAGCGTTAAGCAAACGCCTCAGTGACGTAGAGTGGGATGCGCTTTCCCAATGGCGGTCCAAGCGGAAAGCACATCCCGGAATCCCGCCTCAAACTGGGACGCACTTTCCGTTTCGCCTGCCGCCTCAAAAAACCTGCGCGCCCTCCATTCCAAAACTGGGTAGAAGAAAGTCAAAACGTAATCGCAGGAGGTCAATATGACTGCAGAAGATAAGGCAAAGAACGCCGGCAAGGTCGCGCTCGTCTTGGAGGGCGGCAGTTTTCGCGGGCAGTTTACTGCGGGCGTGCTCGACGTTCTCATGGAGGCTGGCGTCGAGATTCCGGCTGTCTACGGTGTATCGGCCGGCGCCCTCAATGGCGTGAACTACAAGTCGCACCAGATCGGCCGTGCCAACCGCATCAACCTGGCTTTCTGTAACGACAACCGCTTCATGGGCGCCGCGTCGTTTGCGGCCACGGGCTCTATCGTCGGCTACGACTTTATCTTCAACGATGTCCAGGACCGCCTGGATCCCTTTGACAACGAGACGTTCGATGCGAGCCCCATCGAGATGTACGCCGTTGCGACGGACATGCTGTTCGGAACCGCCGCGTACCTGCCGGTCAAAAGCGCCGTACTTGACCTCGACGCTGTGCGCGCATCGACCTCGTTGCCGCTGGTGACACCGCCGGTCGAGATAGACGGGCACAAATACGTCGACGGCGGCGTGGCCGATTCGGTTCCTATCGAGCATGTGCTCGAGGAGGCGGGCTTTGAGCGCGCGGTTGTCATTGTCACGCAGGACCGCTCGTACGAGAAAAAGCCCTACGAGTTTATGCCTGCCGCGCGCGCCCGCTATGCCGACTACCCCTACCTGCTCGAGGCTATCGAGACGCGACACGACCGCTATAACCTCCAGCGCATGCACCTGTGGAAGTATGAGCGCGAGGGCCGCGCGCTGGTCATCGCTCCGCAAAAGCCGGTCGAGGTCGGCCATGTCGAGCACGATTCGGCAAAGCTGCTCGATCTGTATATTCAGGGTCGCCAGGAGGCAAAGCGTTTGCTCGCGGAAATCCAAGAGTTCGTTGAGCGCTAGCGACGGCGAACCCTCAAAAAATGACAACAGCTAAAGAGTTGGAAAAATCACGGCTCGTGGATGACATGTGCAGAAACTCTGGTCGGAGCCAAAATACCTGTTGACTCGTACGGCGAGCGGGGTAATATGGACGGGTTACTTGCAGAGCCCCGTGAATCTCTGTAACAACACGTACTGTACATGGAGGAGTCTAAGTGATTTCGAAATCGACTCACTACGCCAAGCAGGGCGAGGTCCAGCGCAACTGGGTTCTCGTCGACGCCGATGGTGCTGTCCTGGGCCGTCTTGCCACCCAGATCGCAATGATCCTGCGCGGTAAGAACAAGCCCCAGTTCACGCCCAACAGCGACTGCGGCGACTTCGTTGTCGTCATCAACGCCGATAAGGTCCAGCTTACCGGTAACAAGGCCGACACGAAGACCTATTATCGCCACAGCGGCTACAACGGCGGCCTCAAGGCTGAGAGCTTCCGCCAGGCTATGGAGAAGCACCCGGAGAAGGTCATCGAGCGCGCCGTTCGCGGTATGCTGCCCAAGACCACCCTCGGCCGTGCCCAGATGACCAAGCTTAAGGTCTACGCTGGTGCCGAGCATCCGCATGCTGCCCAGAACCCCACGAAGATTGAGCTGGAGGCTTAAAGATGGCTGAGAACACCGTTGTCTACCAGGGTACCGGCCGTCGTAAGAACGCCGTCGCCCGCGTCCGTCTCGTCCCCGGCACCGGCAAGGTGACCATCAACAAGCGTGACGCCGAGCAGTATTTCGGCCGTCATCAGCTCGTTGAGAACGCCCTTGCTCCCTTCAAGGTGACCGATACCGCCGGTCAGTTCGACGTTATCGCTCTGTGCGATGGCGGCGGCATCTCCGGTCAGTCCGGCGCTCTGCGCCTGGGCATCGCTCGCGCTCTTCTGAACGCTGGCGACTACCGTGCTGACCTCAAGAAGGCCGGTTTCCTTACGCGCGATGCTCGCGTGGTCGAGCGCAAGAAGTACGGCCTCAAGAAGGCCCGCCGCGCTCCCCAGTTCTCCAAGCGCTAAGGTTTTATCTCCTTACGAGATACAATGTACAAGCGGGGCCTGCCGATTGCTCGGCGGGTCCCGCTTTTCATTTTCGACTAGAGTGGGCGACTGTGTTTTGCCTACTTGGGAAGGAGCGATCCTATGCCCCAGAACATCTTCGGTACCGACGGCGTCCGCGGCGTCGCCAACGCCGACCTCTCGTGTGACCTCGCGTTTCGCCTGGGTCGCGCGGCGACCAAGTTCCTTGGTCCGGACATTTGCATCGGTCGCGACACGCGTCTTTCGGGCACTATGCTCGAGAGTGCTCTGACCGCCGGCATTATGGCCGAGGGCGGCCGCCCGCATTGCTGCGGCGTTATCCCTACGCCGGCCGTGGCGCTGCTCACTGTCCAAAATGAGCTCGACGGCGGCATCGTCATCTCTGCTTCGCACAATCCTCCGGAGTTCAACGGCATCAAGTTCTTTAGCCGCAAGGGTATGAAGCTTCCCGATGCGGTCGAGGAAGAGATCAGCGCCTGGGTCATGTCCGAGGAAGCTATGGCTGCCGACACGCTGCCGACCGGTGCCGGCGTGGGCCACATCATCAAGATGAAGGACGCTCGCAAGGCGTACGTCGACCACGCCATCGATACGCTTGATGGCCTGAGACTCGACGGCCTGGTCGTTGCCGTCGACTGCGGCCATGGTGCTTCTTGCCAGACTACGCCCGCCGCACTGCAGCGCCTGGGTGCCACGGTCCATGCCATCAACACCGATTACTGCGGCACTGACATTAACGTTGAGTGCGGCTCCACTCACCTTGAGCCCCTGCGCGAGCTCGTGCTGCGCACCCACGCCGATATCGGCCTGGCCCACGATGGCGACGCCGATCGCGTGCTGTTCGTGGACAGCGAGGGCAACGAGATCGATGGCGACTACATCCTGGCCATCTGCGGCTCCGACCTGGCCGCTCGCGGCAAGCTCGCCAACTCCGAGATCGTTTCGACCGTCATGTGCAACCTGGGCTTCTCCATCGCTATGAAGGAGCAGGGCTTCGAGATGGTTCAGACCGCCGTGGGCGACCGCTATGTTCTTGAGCGCATGCTCGCGGACGGCGCCGTCATCGGCGGCGAACAGTCCGGCCACATCATCTTCCTGGAGCACAACACCACCGGTGACGGCTTGGTGACGGCTCTGCAGCTGCTGGCCGTGCTCAAGCGCACCGGTCGTACCCTCACCGATCTTGCCGGCATCATGAAGAAGTACCCGCAGGTACTCGTCAACGTGCATTCCGACAACAAGGCTGGTCTGGACGATTGCCAGCCCATCTGGGATGCCGTCGCTGCTGCCGAGAAGGAGCTTGACGGCCGCGGTCGCATTCTGGTGCGCCCGAGCGGTACCGAGCCGCTGGTCCGCGTGATGGCTGAGGCCGAGACGCACGAGCTGACCCAGCGCGTTGTCGACGACATCGTCGAGGTTGTCAAGCGCGAACTTCCCTAATGGTCAAAAACGGGTGCCAAGTGGTAAACTGTTAAGGTTATTTTGGTTGATCGGTATATCCGAGGGGGAGCATGTTCACTAAAGTCCTAAGGTCTTTTGGTATGCGTGGTCGAGTCCTTACGTTGGATGCTCCCATCTCGGGTGACGTCATTCCGCTCTCCGAGGTAAACGATCAGACGTTTGCTACCGGCCTTTTGGGCCAGGGCGTGGCGATTCAGCCCACCGGAACGCGCGTGATCGCGCCGGCTGATGCCAAGGTCGAGGCTATTTTTCCCACGGGACACGCCGTTGCGCTTAACACGGTCGATGGCTTGGACGTGCTTATCCACGTTGGTTTGGACACTGTTCAGCTCGAGGGCAAGCACTTTACCGTACATGCGCAAGTGGGTGACATCGTCCATAAGGGCGATGTACTCATTGAGTTCGATCGCGAGGCAATTGCTGCCGAGGGCTACGATGTGACGGTTCCCATCTTGGTATGCAACTCCGTTGAGTTCTCGAGCATCAAGGGCTCCGTTGGCGTGCATGTCGAAGAGATGGACCAGCTCATCGTTGCTCGCGAGCGCTAGCAAGTGCACGTGGCCATTAGCCTACAATTCAAACACGTTTACGGAGGGCGCCCTTGAAAGAGGACGCCCTCCGTGGCAAGATGGGAAACGTCCGAGGCTAAACAGCTTCGGGTCACCGTGGACGGGCAGGGGCCTCGACGCGGCTAGACACGAGACACATACATTACGCGACCTCGCCCTGGTGGCCGCACACGTTGGTTGCGGCCGACGCGGGCCGCGGGCAAGTGCTTGCAAGGGGAGCCTTGCCTCTCTTGTACGAGAAAGGACGCGTAATGAAGATCATTAAAGCTAAAGACTACGAGGATATGAGCCGCAAGGCCGCCAATATCATTTCGGCGCAGGTTATCCTCAAGCCCGACTGCGTGCTGGGCCTTGCCACCGGCTCCACCCCGATCGGTGCCTACAAGCAGCTCGCTGCTTGGTACGAGAAGGGCGACGTCGACTTTGCCGAGGTCAGCACCTACAACCTGGACGAGTATCGTGGCCTTTCGCACGACGATCCCCAGAGCTATCACTACTTCATGCGTGAGAACTTCTTCGATCACATCAACATCGACCTGAACAACACGCATGTGCCCGACGGTTCCAACCCCGACGCCGCCGCTGCCTGCTCTGAGTACGACAAGATCGTCGCTGACGCCGGTTACCCGGATCTGCAGCTGCTCGGCATTGGCAACAACGGTCACATTGGCTTCAACGAGCCCGATGACCACTTCTCCAAGGGTACGCACTGCGTCGACCTCACCGAGAGCACCATTCAGGCCAACAGCCGCCTGTTCGACAGCATCGACGATGTTCCCCGTCAGGCCTACACCATGGGTACCCAGACCATCATGTATGCCCGCATGATCCTGGTCGTCGCCAACGGCGAGGCCAAGGCTCAGGCCGTGCATGACATGTGCTATGGTCCGGTTACGCCCGAGTGCCCGGCTTCGATCCTGCAGCTGCACACCAACTGCGTTGTCGTTGCCGACGAGGCCGCCCTTTCGCTCTGCGAGTAGCGAAAGCCTATCACCTCGACATAGCTTTGCCGAAGGCCTCCGCTTTGCGGGGGCCTTTTTGCTGAGCGTGCGCCGTGTGCTTGACGAAAATCTGGCCGCGAACTGGACGGGTGCGTCTGGTGCAGCATGATTCATTCCATAACAGATACTATGCATAAATGCTATGAAAAGGTCGTAGACGGTAGCTGGCGTTAGGTGAGTTGCGCAACACAATTGAACAGCGTTCATTTGAGGTACACTGCCAAAGGATGGGACAAGCTGGCAAGCGCATTGACCTGCGCAAAGACTGATTGGTTGGGGGATAAGTTTCAATCGGACCACGCTGAACAAAAACTTGCCATTTGCGTACCAACAAACATCCTAAACCGTAGCATCGCTCTATTCATCTAGCGATACATATGGTCTAGCGTTACGGTGTCCATGTGGTCGAGTTGAGGAGCGGGCATGGTTAACGATTTGGGCAATACGGACGACCTCGAGCTTATGCCGCTGGGCAGTAGTTATACGGTACGGCGCGATCGCTTGATGAACGAACTTATCGCCAAGGGCCGAAAGGCCGGCATCGTAGTCCTCTACGCGCCTGATGGCTTTGGGAAAACCTCGGTGCTGCTGCAGTATACCCAAGAGGTTAAAAGCGATCCGACGCGAGGTCCCGTGCGGATCATCGAGGCAGACCGCGCCATTGGGCGCGAGGTGTTTATGCAGCTCGAGGTCGTTACCGAAGAGCTTAAGGACAAGCCGCACTCCCTGATTGCAATCGATAACGTGCCTAACCTCAGCCAGAGCGAGACCGAGGAGCTGATCGACCGAATCCGAAGCCTGCGTGCTATGGGGATTGGGGTCTTTATGAGCTGCCGTCCCTCGAATCGCCAGCTGATTCATGGACTGGGCGATTCGATTAAAGTCAACGCGCAGATGCTCAAGGTGCATGCCTACGAGTATTCGGCGTGGGCATCGGCGTTTTCGATCAGCACATCGCTCGACTTCTATCAGCTTACGCAGGGCGTGCCCGAGCTCGTCTCGGCTATGCAGTCGGGACTATACGGGCAGGGAGACGTTGCCCAGATGCTCGAAAACGAGATCGTCAATATCTACGGTGCGGCACTTGTTGATCTGGCGTCGCTCGAGAACAACGCCCTGTTTAGCGTGGCATGCTTGATGGTCTTAATGGGTGAGGGCAATATTTCGGAGCTCGAGGCTTGCGGTGTTAGGCTTTCGGCGATTGACCAGTCCTATCTTGTCCGCGATTATCCCATTTTTGGCGTCGATCCGGCAGACCGGAGTTTTACCTGCTTGGGTACCGAGGACAACGCACGCCTGCGATTGCGCAAGCTGGTCGCCGAAATTCGCCCCGAACTCGTTGTGCGGGCGGCGCGTATATTGATTAAAGCGGGTCGCTGCGATACCGCGATGGACCTCGCGGACGCATTTTTGGACCGCAGTGCGGTGTTGGAGCTTGCCGGGCAGTATGGGGTCGATCTGGCCCTGACGGGGCATGGAGGGGATATCTGCCGCGCGGCGCTGGGAAAGACCGAGGCAGATGGCCGGGCATCGGAGCCGACGCCTGACGAGGCGCTCGGCATCTATCTGGCGGCGGTGAGCGTCTCCAATACAAAGCTCGCGCGGTATATGGCCTCAATTATCGAGCATGCGGGCGAGCAAGCGATTTGCGAGCTCAATCCCGTGTCATGGAAGGTGGCGCACGCGTTTACGGCCGCCTGTTATGGAGATAGTGGTCTGGGGCTTCCGACAGGCCATGCAGCGCTGGAAAGTGAGGCGTCTTGTGCCGCACTCGACATGCTGTCCGCACATGTCGAGATAAAGCATGGGCTGACTGAGCGGGCGAAGGGTGGTGAGATCCTCGCGGGGCTCAAAACGGATAAGGCCTACGATTGCGAGCTCGATATCGCGGGGACGTTTGTGCGGGCGGACCGCATGTTGACGGAGCTATTTGATGGGTCGTATGCAGGGACTGACGAGCGTGATGACGAGATGGCCCTGACACTCGAGGCGCTCGAAGCGCGTGGCATCCGAGCACTCGCCATCTGGGTGCGCATGGTATTATCGGCGCGGCGCCTGCTTGCCGGCATGCCGGTGACCGACGAGCAGGCATTCAATGAGCTCGACCGTTTTGCCGTGCGCGTGCGTGACAATCAAGTCCAGTTGTTTGGCTTGATACTGGAAGGCTGGCAGTCGCTGGCTGAGGGGCGTCCGGTCAATGCCAAATTCCGTGCGGTGCAGGTGCTCAGGCTTGCCGAGGAATCGATTGGATACATACGCGACAACGCACTGCTGCTAGAGCGCGCGGCATACTTACGCAATACATCGATGGTATCGGTGCGCGAAGAGGCAGAGCTGCTCGATTTGAGTCGGACGCAGGTCGGTGGTGCCGAGGCTTGGATGGTGGCGCTGCATTTGGCCTCCGCGGGCCGCGATAGCGACCTTGCAGCCTGGATGTCCATGAACCGCCCGGGGATTTTAAATCCGTCGTATCGGCTGTTTGCGCGTCTTGCGATGCATTGTCTGGGTGAGCCGGCTGCTAGAATTCGAAAGAAGCTCCCGGTGCGCGAGCTGTCGCGATATTCGCTGCGTGACGACTTTGAGGGCGAAGGCGAGCGTCTGTTCCAGGCCGGCGATGCCGAGGGTGTCGATGTGATTGGCCATATCGAGATCCGCATGTTTGGGGCGTTTCGCGCCGAGCGCGACGGGTTTCCCATCACGGATAAGATGTGGCGCCGCAAGAAAGCGGCGACGCTTGCCGAGCGGCTTGCGCTGGGCATGGATGCGCTGGTCGACCGCGAGACGCTGGCTATGGAGCTGTGGCCCCACGCCGAGTTCAATAGCGCTCGTAACAATCTGTACTCGACGATATCGCGCCTGCGTTCGGCCTTGGGGCCGACACCGGACGGCAAGTCGTGTGTGCTGATCCAAAACGAGTGCATTGGGCTTAACGGCGATTACGTCAAGACCGACGTGCGGTTGTTTGATCAGATAAGCCGCGAAGTTTTGGGAAATCGCACGGGTGCGCGCGGGCCCCATCTGATCGAGCTGTGCCTTAAGATCGAGCAGCTTTACGCCGGCCCGTTGTATGTTCCCAATGGCTGTAATCCCACCTACTTTTTGCGTATGAGGCGCATTATGGAATCGAAGTATATCGACTGCATGATTCGGGGCGCGAATGCCGCCCTAGAAGAAAATGACCTGCAGTCGGCGGTATGGCTGGTGGAGTCGGGGCTGCGGCAAGAGACGGCGCGCGAGGACATGGTGCGTTGCGCTATGCGCGTCTACGGCGCGGCGGGGCGACGACGCGATATCGTCGAGCTGTACAGTGGGCATATGCATCACCTGAGGGAGCAGGTCAATGGCGTGCCCGAGCCCGAGACGCGGCGTCTGTACGAGCGCTTGGTCGAGGGCAGGCTTAACCGCGTGCTCGTCGAGCGATAAAAAATGAGCGTCCGAATTGCTCGGACGCTCACAAGCTTGATGTATGTTGGCTCGCCGGATCGTTGACGCTTAGACGAGCTTAATCTTCTCGATGTCCTTGCGCGAGGACTCGCGATACAGCGAGAACTTACGGCCGATAACCTGGACGACCTCGGCATGGCAGCGGTCGGCGAGCTCTTCGGCGGCCTCACGGGCGGAAAGGCTGGAACCATCGAGTACGGAGCACTTAACGAGCTCGTGCTTCTCCAGGTAGGCGACCGTCTGCTCGACGG
>CALLFD010000309.1 GCA_937997605.1 uncultured Collinsella sp.
CCCGAGCAGTCGCCCACGCAGGTCACGGGCACCGTCACGCCATCCAGGTCAAACGCGTTGGCCTTGGAGCCCACGGCCATCACCACGTAATCGCAAGCGATCTTCACCGGTTCCTCGGTGCCGTCCTCGGTGGTGCGAATGGCCTCCACGCCCTCGTCGGTAATGGCGGTCAGGCGGGTCTTCACGTGCTGCTCCACGTTGTGCTCTGCAAAGTCGCTCATAATCAGCGGCAGAATGGTCTCGGACTCGCCCGCGGCAATCTTGTCGAGCATCTCCACAATCGCCACCTCGCAGCCGTGCTGCAGCAGATACTCGGCAGTCTCGGTGCCCACCAGGCCACCGCCAATGACGACGACGCGGCCCGTGAGCTCCGCCTTGCCGGCCAGCACGTCCCAGCTCGAGACGACCTTCTCCGAGTCGGCGCCCGGAACGGGGATGACCACGTCGTGCGCGCCCACGGCCACAATCGCGGCGTCGGCGGCGTTGAGGTCCTCAGCGGTAGCGGCATGACTGAGCTCCACCTTCACGCCCAGGCCAGGCAGAATCTTCTCGTAGTACTCGACCGAGCGCATAATCTCGTCCTTGCGCGGAGGCGCAGCCGCCAGCACAATCTGGCCGCCCAGATGATCGCTCGCCTCGTAGACGGTCACGTCGTAGCCGCGCTTGGCCGCCACGCGCGCGGCCTCCAGGCCGGCGATGCCGCCGCCCACCACGGCGATCTTCTTGTCGCCCTCGCCCGGCTTGATGGCGATGGTCGCCTCGTCGCCGTTCTCGGCATTGAGCACGCACGAAATGTACTTGCGGTTTTGAATCGCATCGACGCAACCCTTGTTGCAGTTGAGGCACTCGCGGATGGGCTCACCCGTGGCGGCCTTCAGCGCAATGTCGGGGTCGCACATGAGCGAGCGGCCATAGGCGATGATGTCGGCGGCGCCGTCTTCCAGAATCTTCTCGCCGGCCTCGACCGAAACCACGCGGCCCACGGTTGCCACCGGCACGGAGACCAGGGCCTTGACGCGCTCGGCCACGGGCAGCGTCCAGTTGTAGGGCATGGCGCCCATGGGCGGAATGGTGTCGCCCATGTTGCCGGTGTGGTTGGCCTGTGCGACCTGGATCATATCGATGCCCGCGCCCTCGAGCAGCTTGGCGAACTCGCAGGCCTCGTCGGGCTGCAGGCCGCCCTTGCCGCGCGGCGTGCCGTCGGGGTTCTCCATGATCACGGGGAGCTTGTACTCCACCATCAGCTGCGGCGCGGCTTCCTTAATGGCAGCGACGACCTCCAGCGCGTAGCGAACGCGGTTCTCGAACGAGCCGCCGTACTCGTCGGTGCGCTGGTTGAGGATGGCCGAGCACAGCGAACCTACCAGGCGGTCGCCGTGGACCTCGATGGCATCGATCCCGGCCTGCTGCGCGCGAGCGGCCGAGGCGGCGATAGCCTCCTTGATCTGGGTGAGCTGCTCCACACTCGCCTCGTTCACAAAGTGCTGCATGTCGTGGTGCAGCTTGGCGTAGGCCTGGTTGCGGATCTCGTTGGACTCGGCCATCTTGGCGGCAAAGGTCTCCTCGTCGCCGGCGGCCTTGGCCTCCTGCGCGGCCTTGGCGGCGGCCATGGATCCCATGACCATGCGGCCGACACCGGGCACGTCGTACTCGGGGTGGAACAGCTGCAGCGCGACCTTGGCGCCGTGCTTGTGGACGGCATCGGCCAGCGCCTTAAACGTGGGGATCTGGGCGTCGGTTGCCAGCTTGGGCGTGGGGCTTGCGGTCATGACGGGAGCGACGTCGCCGATGACGATGTAGCTCACACCGCCACGGGCCAAGCGCTCGTAAAAAGCCAGGCTGCGCTCGCCGATGGAACCGTCACGCTCCTCGTAGCCGGTGGTCAGCGGCGGAAACATAATGCGGTTCTTGAGCTCAAGGGGGCCAACCGTAATGGGCTGGAGCAGCTTGGATGCAGGTG
>CALLFD010000310.1 GCA_937997605.1 uncultured Collinsella sp.
GGGGTCGTAGCGGTCGGGGAAGCCCTTGGCGATGCCGAAGGTGCGCGTGCGCAACGGCGTGCATGCCAGATAACATGCCACGCGTTCGCCCCAGCCGCCGTCCAAGATGCCGTCCTCGAGGGTGACGACAACGCGATGCTCGGCGGCAAGGCTGTCGAGGAACTCGCGGTCGAGCTCGGTTGCAAAGCGCGGGTTGACGAGCGTGGCCTCGATGCCGTACTCGGCAGTCAGACGGTTTGCCACGCGCTCGCCCAGTTCAAAGAAATCGCCGAGCGCGAGCACCGCTACGTCGCGACCCTGGCGCACCACGTTGTAGCGAACGGCGCTGTAGTCGGTGTCTTCGGCAGGCGCAAGGTCGGGACGGCTTACCAGGCCGATGCCCGGTACACGAATCGCCACGGGATGCTCGCGGTGGTCGAGCGACCAGCTCAGCATGGACAGATATTCCTCCATGCAGGCCGGCGCCAAGTAGTGCATGTTGGGAAGACCGCCCAGCATGGAAATATCAAAGAACGAGAGGTGCGTCTCGGACGTGGTGCCAAAGATTGACGCGCCAAACACCAAAATGGTTGCCGGGGCGTCGTTGAGGCACAGGTCGTGCCACAGCTCATCGTAGGCGCGCTGCAAAAACGTGCCGTACACACCAAAGACTGGCTTGGCGCCCGAGCGAGCAAGCGCGGTGGCAAAGGTCACGGCGTGCTCCTCGGCAATGCCCACATCGACGAACTGTTTGCCGGCGGCAGCGCGAAGCTCGGGTGTAAAGCCCATGATGTAGGGTGTGGCGGCCGTGATGCCCACGACCTGCGGATCGCGCTCGATGGCGGCGCTGAGCGCCTCGCCCGTAATGTCGGCATAGGTGCGCGGCGCAGGCTCGCTCGGATGGCCCGGGCAGAGCTTGCGCCCGGTCGCCATGTCAAAGGGGCCTACGTGATGCCAGCGCTCGGGGTCGCTCTGGGCCGGCTCAAAGCCCTTGCCCTTGGCGGTGGAGACGTGCAGCACGATGGGGTGATCGATATCGCGCAGTTCCTGCAGCGCGTCGACGAGGGCCAACACATCGTTACCGGCGTTCAGATAGCGGTAGTCGAGCCCCATCGCGCGGAAAATGTTGCGCTCACAGGCGCCGTTGCTGGCGCGCAGCTCGGCCAGATTGCGATACAGGCCGCCATGGTTCTCGGCAATGGACTGGTCGTTATCGTTGACGATGATGATCAGGTTGCTATCGAGTTCGGCGGCATTGTTAAAGCCCTCAAACGCCAGGCCGCCCGAAAGCGAGCCGTCGCCAATGATGGCGATGACGTTGTATGCATCGCCCGCCAGGTCACGAGCGTGCGCCAGGCCGCAGCCCAGGCTCACCGACGTGGAGGTATGGCCCATGGCGAACAGGTCGTGCTCGGACTCGTCGGGATTGGCAAAGCCAGAAGCCTCACCATAACGCTCCGGATCGATATAAGTGTACGCGCGCCCCGTCAGCGCCTTGTGGGCGTAGGTCTGGTGCGAAACGTCAAAGACAATCTTATCGATGGGGGAGTTAAACACGCGATGAAGCGCAACCGTAAGCTCAACGACGCCCAGGTTGGGGGCAACGTGTCCGCCGACAGCGGCGGAGCTTTCGAGGATGGCGTGACGGATCTCGCCGCAGAGCAGCGGAAGCTCGGCGCGGTCGAGAGCCTTGACGTCCTCGGGCGTTGTCGTTTGCGTAAGCAGCATCGTTGTGGGTTACTCCATGCGAATCGAGCGCCGGCGCTCCCTCGGCCGGCACAATTGCACAAAACAGTCTCGCACATTTTGGCGTTTGATATGTGACGGCGGCGCGGTAATTCGCCAACTGGCGGGGCAAAACGTTTTGTCCGATGCCATACTGGTAGATTCGATGATGATTTTATTCCATGCGTACAGGCCGTGGCTTGCCGCCGTGAGCCGCTGGAAGGAGGCAGCATGTCCGATGTCGTTCGTGCCGAGAAAATCGCGTGCGAAGTGGACCATGCTGCCCGTCAACTGGCACAGGCGGGTCGTCTGGACCTGACGCGCGAGTTTATCCAGCATGGCGATGTGACGGTGTATACGCATGTGACCTCAGTGGCGCGGGCAAGTCTGTCCTTTGCCGAGCGCCTGGGCCGCGTCGGTGTCTCGGTCGACCGCGCCTCGTTGCTGCGCGGAGCCTTGTTACACGATTACTTTCTCTACGATTGGCACGATCCCGATCCGAGCCATCGCCTGCACGGATTTCGTCATCCGTTTTTTGCCCTGGCGCGAGCCGAAGAGGATTTTGAGCTGACGCCGCGCGAGCGGAATATCATCGCGCGCCATATGTTTCCGCTGGTGCCGGTGCCGCCGACGTGTCGTGAGGCTTGGATTGTATGCCTGGCGGATAAGTGGTGCGCGCTGTGCGAGACGGTCGCCGGTCGTCTGCCGCGCAAGGACGAGGCGGACGATGGCATGAGTGGCGAATCGAGCGAAAAGAGGAGAGGATAGACGGTGGGGACCGCGATCGACATGGCATTTGACGGTGCGACGCTTGCCGCCTGTCCGCTCTCGGCGCTGGTACTCTCGTTTGCCTTCTACGGTTTTTGCGGTTGGGCATGGGAATCGACAGTCTGCGCCATGCTCAACCACGGACGCTTTGCCAACAGCGGCTTTTTGCTGGGGCCGTGCTGCCCTATCTATGGCGCGGGCGGCATTGCCTGCTGGCTGCTGTTGCGCGGAATTCCTGACGCGTCGAGCCAGTTTGTCGCTTCAGCGCTCGTATGCAGCGTGATTGAGTACAGCGTAGGCGTGCTGCTGGAAAAAACAACGGGGGCTCGCTTTTGGGACTATTCGCACCTGCCGTTTAACCTGCATGGGCGCATCTGCCTGTACTGGGCCTGCGCGTTTGGTCTGGGTGCGTTGTGCATTTGTCGCGTGGTGGAGCCTGCATTGCTGGGGCTGCTTGGCCATCTGCCGGTGCTGATTGTGCGGCTGTCCGCCTTTATCGTCGCGGTCGCGATGATGGTCGACGCGGTGTGCTCGTTGGCGAGCTGGCGGCGTCTGTCCGATCAGTTGGAGCGCGTCCGGGCCGACCTTGCCGACCGCATCAACGAGTCGCTTGCCGATGCGTCTGACTCCATGCTCGAACGTATTCCCGATTCGGCGATCGACTCGGTGGCACAGACGCATATCCGCAGCCGTGCCGTTAACGCGTGGCTGGCGGAGCTGGGCGACGCGACGCTCGATGCCCTGCGCGAGAAGGCTTCGATGCCGACGTTTATCGCGGATGGTGCTCGCGGCCTGGCGCTCGCTGCCCGCCGCGTGGCCGATGCCGCGCCGAGCATGCCGCGTCCGCCGCTCAGCCGTCGCCTTGCCGGTAAGCGCATGAGCCGTCCGGTACCGAGCGTGTCACTCAGTCGTCGTGACCTGCGCTTTTTCAATGCCTTCCCGCGTCTGCGCATCAATCGCTACGAAGGTGTCATTCGAGCTACCGACCTCCGCGACCGAGCCCGCGAGCTGTTCCGCCACTAGCCGGGACGGGCGCGCTCACGGCTTCCTTGCTCGCGTATTTCCCGTTCGTTTCGCGTCCGTTGCCGCGCCGTTTCCAAGATTGCGGCACCGTTTCCATTCGACAACGCAGCGTTTAACAACGCCGCATCTGGTCTACACCAGTTGTCCCTCGGCCGCATTATGGGCGCCGACAACGTTCATACGACCAAGGGAGAGCGAATGTACGATACGGGTTCGACAACGTTTATGCTCATCTGCACCATGCTCGTTTTTTTAATGACACCGGGTCTGGCGTTTTTCTATGGCGGCCTGTCCAGGCGCAAAAATGTCATCAACACCATGCTCATGTGCTTTGGCGCCATTGGTCTGGTTGGTGTGCTGTGGATTGTTGCCGGCTGGTCTCTGGCCTATGGCGGCGACGGTTCGAGTCCGTTTATTGGAGGCCTTGACCAGCTGCTGTGCCTGCCGGTGCTCAACCAGGTGCTGCAGGCGGCCGAGGGCAACGCCGCGGACGGCGCCGCCTACCCCCAGATCATCAACATCGCCTTCCAGATGGCATTTGCCATGATCACGGCTGCTATCGTCACGGGCAGCCTGGCCGGCCGCGTCAAGTTTGGTGCCATGACGGCCTTCCTGGGCATTTGGCTGCTCGCGGTCTATGTGCCGCTCGCCCACATGGTCTGGGGCGGCGAGGGCTCCTTTATCGGCGACATCATCGGCGCGCTCGACTTTGCCGGCGGCGACGTAGTACACATTTCGTCCGGTCTCACGGGCCTGATTCTCTGCTTAATGCTCGGCCGTCGTCGTGGCTTTGGCATGGTGAGCTATCGTCCGCATAACGTGCCGTTTGTGGCGCTGGGCGC
>CALLFD010000311.1 GCA_937997605.1 uncultured Collinsella sp.
CGAAAGAACGGCTGGAAGATGCTCTCTCGGTACTGCTTGGGTATTCCCGGGCCCTCATCTTTGACTCGCAGGAGCACGTGGTTGTCGCTGTCGCTGATGGAGACGTTGACAGTCGAGCCGGAGCGGCTGTAACGGATGGCGTTTTCGGTCAAGTTAAACACCAGCCGATAGAGGAGCGCATCGTTCCCGATTACTAAAGCGTCTCCAGCACAATTGAGGGCTATGCCCTTATTTTCGGCAAGTGGCGCAAGGTCGGTGAGGACCTCTTCGGACAAGGGACCAAGTTCAACACCGTCCTCGCAAGGAACGCTGCGGAGCTCACTCATCTCGAGCAATACCTTGGTCATCCGCGACATTCGCTCGGTTTGTTCTTGTAGCAGGCCGAGCAGCTCGGCTGTTTCGGGTTGCAAGCCGGAGTGCTCGGAGATGAATAGTTCAATCTGTGCTTGCATAAGGGCGAGCGGGGTGCGCAGCTCGTGTGCGGCGTTGCCGGTAAACTGACGCTGTGCAGAGAACCCTTCGCCAAGACGGGCGATCATGTCGTTGAAAGAGGCGCTGCATCGTTGTAGCTCGGTGGGCACATCTTCACTGAGTCTGATTTCGCTTAGGTTGTCAGGCTGTACACGCTCAACCTGGGCTGCAAAAGCTCGTAGCGGTTTGAGTGCACGGCCGCTCACAAAGTATGCCAGCACGCCGCCAAGGAGTGTGACTCCAGCCGTGATGCGCCAGGCTGTCGTGCCAAAAGACTCCTGTGCGTCGTTTACGACGATCGTGACCTCGTCATCGAGGGTCGCTTTCGTTGGGTCGAACGCCTGGGGCGAATCTTCGCCGGTTGCGTTAAAGGCCGAGATGTCACTGCCGATGGCATCCATGTAGCGCATGCCCGTATAACCGACCAGACAGTTCGTCAGCACGCATGCCGCACACGTGAGCAGTGCCGTCATAATCGTTATGCGCCATTGCAGCGAAAGCCTTTTCATTCGCTATCCTCCATAACGTAGCCCTCTCCAATCCGATTGCGAATCGGGTCGTATTCCAAAGCGCTGCGCAACTTTTTTCGGAGCGACGAGATATGAACGCGGGTTGCGTTGCTAAAGCTGTTCACGCTGCTATCCCAAACGTGCTCGATAAGCTCCTCTTGGCTTACCGGTCGCCCCTGATTAAGCATCAG
>CALLFD010000312.1 GCA_937997605.1 uncultured Collinsella sp.
GGGGAGTCGTGTACCCCGAGGAGGAGTAAGCGATGCTTGCGGAAGATAGGCTCAACGCGATTGTGTCGATGGTGCAGCAGGCTGGCTCGGTTACTGTGCCAGAGCTTGCCGATACCCTGGGCGTGACGGCGTCTACCATTCGGCGCGACCTGCAGACGCTCGATCGAGCGCACCGCATCGCCAAGGTCCACGGCGGAGCGACGAGTCTTGAACGCGCGCACGTGACGCGCGACCTAACGCTCAATGAGCGCAGCGACCTCCATAACGACGACAAGGAGCGTATCTGCGCCCGTGCGGCGGCGCTTGTGGAGCCCGAGAGCTTTGTATACATCGACTCGGGCTCGACGACGCTCAAGCTCATCGAGCATCTTCCACACCTTGAAGGTGTCACCTACGTGACCGACTCCGTGCTCCATGCTCAGCACCTTGCTTTGCGCGGCATGCGCACCGTGGTGTTGGGTGGCGAGCTCAAGCCCGAGACCGAGGCGCTCGTTGGCCCCGATGCCTTGGCAACCCTAGACCACTACAACTTCAACTGTGGCTTTTGGGGTTCTAACGGCATTGCTGCCGAGCAGGGCTTCACGGCGCCAGATATCGAGGAGGCGCAAGTAAAGCGCATCTCGATGCGCCATACGGCCAAGCGCTTCGTAATCTCGGACGCCAGCAAATTTGGCATGGTGGCGCCCGTCAAGTTTGCGGACTTCCGCGACGCAACGATTATTACCGCAGGCGAGGTCCCCGCCAAGTACCGGGCAATGGACAACGTCATCACGGTTTAGCAACGGGGCGAAGTAAGGCCAAAACCACCACAAAGGTGCCTGTCCCCATTGTGGTGGTTCCGATGGCCCCGTCGGGCATGATTTCCCAGTACCCCTGTTTCCATACGACGTGATCATGCCCGCCGGGGCCATCGTTTAGATATCGCTTAAAAGCGCCGTCACTTCGGCGCTATCAATCACTCAAACACAAGGTAATACGCAGGTTGTGACCCTCAGAAGGGGAGGGCTGGGCCTGCTTGTGCAAAAGGAGGAAACATGTCAGCTGCAAACGAGAAGGTGAGGGGCGGCACTTACGATGTCGTTGCCATCACGGCATGTCCAACGGGCATTGCTCACACATTTATGGCGGCCAAAGGGTTGGAAGACCAGGCAGCCAAGATGGGCGTGAGCATTAAGGTCGAGACTCAGGGTTCGGGCGGCGCTAAAAATGTACTGACCGCGGCAGACATCGCTGGTGCCAAGGGTGTCATCATTGCGGCGGATAAAAATGTCGAGCTCGATCGCTTCGATGGCAAGCCGGTTTACTCCTGTGCGGTGACGCGTGGCATTAATGACGCCGAGGAACTTATCAATATTGCGCTTGCGGGCAATGCGCCTATTCATCATGTGTCCGGCGGCGCCGCGGTACAGGCGGCTGCCGAGGGCGAATCCGAGGGTTTGGGCCGCAGGGTCTATAAGGACCTGATGAACGGCGTTTCGCACATGCTCCCCTTTGTTGTTGGCGGCGGCATCCTCATGGCGCTTTCGTTCTTGCTGGACCAGGCGGGGCTGGGCACAAGCGCATACGGCCACAGCACTCCGGTCGCGGCCTTCTTTAACCTTGCGGGCAACCAGGCGTTCAACTTTATGCTCCCCATCCTTGCGGGCTATATTGCCATGTCCATTGCTGACCGTCCGGGCTTGGCCGCGGGCTTTGTGGGTGGCTGGATTGCAAAGCAGGGCTTCACGTTGGGCTATCTCACCACGGCAATGGATGCCGATGCCCAGGCTCAGCTTGTCTCTGCTGGCTTTTTGGGCGCGCTGCTGGTCGGTTTTGCCGCCGGCATTATCGTCAATGCGCTCAAGAAGGCTGCAAGCGTGCTACCCGAGTCGCTCGACGGTATCAAGCCCATGCTCATCTACCCCGTGCTGGGCATTCTCTTTACGAGTCTCTTTATGATGGCCGTTAACCCGATTATGGGCGTTATCAACACCGCCATTAGCGGCGCGCTCAACGGTCTTTCGGGCACGAGCATCGTTCTTTTGGGCATTATCTGCGCCGGCATGCAGGCGACCGACATGGGTGGTCCCATCAACAAGGCCGCATATGTCTTTGGCACCGCGGCCCTTGCCGAGCAAACGCTGCAGGGCAATATGATCATGGCTGCCGTCATGGCGGGCGGTATGGTACCGCCGCTGGTCATCGCGCTCTCCACGACGTTCTTTAAGAACCGCTGGACCGAGGCCGATCGCAAGGCAGGCCTGGTGAACTACATCATGGGTCTGTCGTTTATCACCGAGGGTGCCATTCCCTTTGCCGCGGCCGATCCGCTTCGCGTGTTGCCCGCCTGCATCCTGGGATCTGCGACCGCCGGCGGTCTGTCGATGCTCTTTGGTTGCGCGAGCCCCGCTCCGCACGGTGGCGCCTGGGTTATCGCGGTCATCACGAACCCGGTGCAGTACCTGTTGGCCCTTGCTATCGGCGCTGTGGTCGGCTGCTTGGTTCTGAGCTTCCTTAAGAAGCCTCTCGACAAGGCTACCGAGTAGCGGGAGCGGAAGGGTCTTGCCAATGGAAAGGCGGCAACGTCCACCAGGGACGTTGCCGCCTTTTGCTGTTTGGGGATTTGTCTCGATCTGTAACAGGAAGAGAGGGATATGGGTTCCAGATGTTACAAGCTGAGATATTTTTCCTGGTGGTCCCATAACGTCTCAATCTGTAACAGGAAGGTCAAAATGCGGGCTCCAGATGTTACAGATCGAGATGATTTCTCCGGTGGGATCCGAATATCTCAATCTGTAACATCTTGGGCCGATTTTGCCGAGTTATTGTTACAGATTGAGATTTTTCCTTGAGAGGGATTCGAATGTCTCGATCTGTAACAGATAGACCGGAAAATGGGTTCCAGCTGTTACAGATCGAGACGTTTTGGGACCGCGGCTGAGCCATTGCGGCAAAACCACCACAAAGGTGCCTGTCCCCATTGTGGTGGTTTAGGGCTCCCAGGGGCAGGGGGCTTCGATGTGGATGTGCTCGCCGGTTACGGGATGCGTGAAGGACACGCTGTGGGCGTGGAGCATCAGGCCGCAGGGGCGCGGCGTGCCGTACAGGTTATCGCCAACCAGGGGATGACGCTCGCTCGCCAGGTGCACGCGGATCTGGTGTTTGCGGCCGGTGAGCAGCTCGACATCGATATACGAGCGCGTGGGCAGGCCACGACGGCTCTTAAGACGCTTGAGCACCTTCACGCGCGTTTGAGACGGCTTGCCGCTGGCGCCGACGCGCATCTTTCGGCTGTCGTGACGGTCGCGGGCGATGGGCTTGTCGATGAGCTTTTCGTTCCAGTCGATCTTGCCCTCGGCGAGCGCCAGGTAGTGCTTTTCGAAAGCGTGGTCGATGACCATCTGGTCAAAGGCGGGCTGCGTCTGCTTGTCGAGAGAGAACAACACCACGCCGGTGGTGTCGCGGTCCAGGCGGTTGAGCGGCTGCATGTCGGTCGCGGCAAAGCCGTCGCCCATCGCCAGCAGCAGGTCGCTGGCGTAGTCGGTAAGTGTGCGCTCGCCGGTGCCGTCGCCGTGGACGATCATGCCGGCGGGCTTGTCGATGG
>CALLFD010000313.1 GCA_937997605.1 uncultured Collinsella sp.
GCGCTCACGTAGCCCATAAAGCCAATGACCGGGATACCAAACACAACCGGCTCGATGCGCGCGTAGTACACCACCGACGAACCGATAAACAGGCCGGCGATCACAATTGCCATCGACATGCGGTCGATAATTCCGCCCAGCTGTCGCAGCGCCTTATCGCTGCTCATGATCTGCGTGTTTACCTTAAGCTGACCGCGCGTGAGCATGCGCGACGCCAAGCCCAGATACTCGGCCGCCTCGAGCGAGCCTTTTGCCGCGCGATAGCTGCTCGCGGCAAGATCGCGCCCCATTTCGCGGACGCGTGCGTAGGTGCTCTTTTCGTTTTTGATGTGCGTCTGGATAATCTGGATCATGTTGACGTTGGGCATGTACTCGGTCAGCAGGCCCTCGAGCGTCACCATGCCGCGGGCGAACATCGTCACCACGCTCGGCAGCTCAACGTCGTTCTTGCGCGCCAGGTTTAGCAGCGAGGTCAAAAACTCGCCGATATCAAGATCCTTAAGGTCGAGCCCCGCAAAGTCGGCGACGATAAAGTCCAAATCGGACAAAAAGGCCGAATGGTCGAGCTCGGCGGAGTCGCCGCGCGTCACGGCAAAGCGCATGAGCGAGTCCTTGAGCTTAGGCACGTCGCCCTCGGCCACGGCGAAAATCATGTCCTTGACGATACCGCGGTCGTGGCTCGACATGCGCCCGACCATGCCCAGGTCGATAAAGTAGACGATGCCGTCCTTGAGGATGATGTTTCCCGCATGCGGGTCGGCATGGAAAAAGCCGTCATCGAGCACCTGCGTCGAATAGTCCTCGACAATCGCCGAGCCGATCTTTTCCAGGTCATAGCCCTCGGCCACCAGGCGCTCGGGATCGGCAATCGAGATGCCGTCAATGTAGTCCATGACCACGACGTGTTCGGTGCAAAGGTCCAAGTAGGATTTGGGACACGACACACCATGCACGCTCTTATGGAAGTCATAGAAATCGTTGAGGTTTTTTGCCTCGGCCAAAAAGTTGGTCTCCTCGCGAAACGAGGCCCACAGCTCCTCGACGACGGCGTGTAAGTCAACAAACTGGTCGGTGTTGACGAACTTGGAAACGATGCGCACCACCGAGCGGATGATGTCGATGTCCTGCGCCATGACCTGCTGCGCGCCGGGGCGCTGCACCTTAACGGCCACGTCCTCGCCCGTCACCAGGCGGGCGCGGTGCACCTGCGCGAGCGACGCGCTACCGAGCGGGTTGGGGTCGATCGCGTCGAACATCTGCCCCAGGCGCTGGCCGTATTCCTCTTCCAGACAGCGGAGCACTACCTCATACGGCACCGGCTCTACGTCGGAGCGCAGGCGGCGCAGCTCGTCGCAAAACCGCTGCGGCAAAATCTCGGAGCGGTTGGCCAGAATCTGCCCCATCTTGACGAACATGGGGCCGAGCTCTTCGAGCAGACGACGCAGGCGCACCGGCGTGAGATTATCCCATACGCGGTACTTTTTGACCAGGCGAACGATCTGCCCAATGCGCTCACGACGACCTGCCGGCGTGAGCTGGTATTCCTCGTCCGGCGCCATCGCGTCGGGCTCCTCGGGCACCATATCGACAGCGCGCGGCTTCTTGCGAGCGCCCGAGACGGCGGCATCGACCTCGTCGACAACCGCCGCCTCGTCACCCAAGGGATCTAGATTGTTGTAATCGGTGGTGGAATCTGCCATCTGCGCTGCTACTCGGCCTCTTCGGTGTCCTCTGCATCGTCGGGCTCAACGGACTCGACGGGCACCGAGGTCACGTTGTCCTCGACCGAATCGACGATGTCGCGTACATGGGCCAGGAAGGCCGTGCGCTCGGGGGCGGTCATAACGCGGACGCGGGCCAGGATGAGCTCGTCGAGCACGCGCTGTGCCGCAGTCTCGCCCTGCATGCCCAGGCGCTCGGTCAGGTCGGAGATGGTGCCGCCGGCCTGCTCGAACATGTCGGACACGCTGCGGGCGATATCGGGAGTGCCGGCGTCCTTGCGCACCTGCTCACCCTTGGTATTGAGGTCGTCGAGGACCTTCTTGCCGCCCTCGACGGCAACGGCGGCGGCACCGAAGCCCACGTTGATGGCACCGTTAACAAGCTGATCGAATTTCATAACCATGGTTGGCTCCAATCATGAACAACTGCATTGGCCTTCTTGTACCCAAGATTGGGTGAACGACACAAAATCGTTTTATCGCCGGGATAGAAATCGAGCGGGGCAAAGCCTTTGACGGCGTTTGTCCCGCTCGTTCGCCGCAAGGCCGTCTTTACCTTACGTTGTCGTTCATCGCGAAGGAGTTCTTCATGGCACAGCTCGTGGTGTAGAGCACCTTGCCCAACAGAGCATCGGTTTCCACGCGCACAAGCTCGGCAAAGGCCTCGTTAGCACGGGCGAGCTCGGCAGGCACCTCGGCCTCGGGCAGCGCGGCTACGACAGCGTCAACGTCGTGAATCTGCTTGTGGCCCATGCCGCCGACCTTCTCCTGATAATCCTCGACTGCGCGACCGCACTCGTGGAAGCGAACATCGGCCAAGGCACCGATCAGGCGATTTGCCCAATAGAAATTCTCAGACGTCACGCGAGCCTGCGTGTCGGCGTAGTACTCGGGCATGGTCTCGACATTGGCGTACAGCGGCACGAGCGCGTTAAACGAGTTAGAGCCAAACGCCATCCACTGCACGGCGCGACACGCCGGCTGCGCATAGGGGCGCAGCTGCAGCACGGCAAGCTGGCTGTTGCGGTTGATGCCGATGGGACGATAGGCGCCGCGCGTGGCGGGCGTGCCCTTGCTGCCGTAGCAGTCGTACTCCGTACCCTGGTAGTGGCTCGAAAGCACGTACTTGATATCCTCGATGGTCACCTTGCGCTCGGGCACGCGGCTCCAGGGGATATCGTCGCTCTCGGGCGTGTAGTCTGCGTCGGGGCCGTCCCACACATCGCTGGGGTTGAGGCAGCGCTGCATGTACCAGGCGCGCGGCGTGTTGTAAACGTGGTCGCTGTCACTGTGCGAGCCAAAGGCCTCGCGCGGGTTAAAGACCGCGGCGGGACCGTCGCCCTTAACACCCAGCGTAAGGTCCAGATGCCACTCGGCCATCCAGGAGCGCAGGTCGGCGGAGCACATGTGGTCGGCCTGGGCGCCCTCGGCATCGTCCAGGTCAAAGCTATCGATACCCAGCTGGTTGGGCATGGTCACATAGGCGTCGTCGGGCACGCGCTTGGCGATCCAGTGGTGGCCGCCGATGGTCTCGAGCCACCAGATCTCGTCAACGTCACTAAAGGCAATGCCATTGTTTTCGTAGGTGCCATAGCGCTCGAGCAGGTCGCCCAGGATACGCACGCCATCGCGGGCGGACTTGGCGTACGGCAGCACCAGGGTCACCATATCCTCCTCGCCCAGACCGCCGGGTTGCGCCGGCACATAGCCGTCCTCGCCCTCGTTGCCCTTGGCGGGCGCGTAGTCCACGAGCGGATCGGCGCCGCGAACGCGCTCGTTGGTGGTGAGCGTCTCGGTCGCGGACATGCCAACGTTGAGCTCGTTGAAACCGGCCTCGGCCCAGATGCCATGACCCGGGACAACGTCGGGGACACTCGTGTAGCGCATGGGATTGTCGGGCAGCTCAACGGTCAGATGGCTCAGGACGCTCGTGTAGACACGCGGCTGCTCGTCGGGGTGCACCACGCGCATGCGCTTGGGCTCAAACACCCCGTTGGACGAGTCCTCGTTGCGGGCAACCAGCGTCGACCCGTCGTAGCTCGCGTTCTTACCAACCAAAATCGTTGTGCACGGCATGCGCATCCTCCTTGAGCGAAGAAATCAAACGGCAACAGTGTATCGCTTCGGCGCAAAAAGGGCGAAACAGACGCCCCGGCAACCCCTGTGGGAAAAAATGCCTATTTCGATGCGCGCTCCGCAGCCTCAATCACGTGCTTGGCGAGAATCGCAGTGGTCACAGCCCCCACGCCGCCCGGCACGGGAGTAATGGCGCCAACGATCGGTTCCGCGGCATCAAAATCGACGTCCCCGACCAGCTTGCCAGCGGCCTCGTCCCAATTAATGCCAACATCGAT
>CALLFD010000314.1 GCA_937997605.1 uncultured Collinsella sp.
CGCGCTCGGCCGCGCGGATGGTTTCTTGAGACATGGCATCCCCTCAGAGCCTCGTATTTTGGCGTTACCTGCCTTATTATACGCACGGCGCTACGCGCTCCCCAGCGCATGAGCAGCGCTTTTTAAAAGCCCACCGAGCTAATAATCCGTTTTGCGGCCAAACATTTTATCGGTCTGTCCGGTGCAAGCGTCCGCGGCCCCAGATGGCCGCCGCGTCCACCGTTGGGAATTACAAAGTTGCATTTGGGACGTTCGTCCTGTCTTTTGGCAGGTCGGCGGCGTATCCTTATAACCTGTAACAAAGCGAGAAAGGTTCTGTATGGATCGAAACGAGCTCGACCCCAGCGTCCCCAGCGCCACAGAGGTCAAGAAGATCCCGCTCATCATTAAGGTGTACGCCGTCCTGTGCATCCTGTCCGGCGTGAGCACGCTCCCGTCGGTCGCCACCTTTATGTGGCAGATCATCACCGCGCTCATCAACGGCAACGCCGCCGCCAAGCTCGGCGACAACACGCTCGTCGCGGTCGGGCTCATCGTCGCAGGCATCATGTTCTCTGCGGCAAGCGCCGTCATCCTGATCATCTTTGGCCTGGACCTTATCAAAAACCAGCGCCGCAACGCCGCCCGCCTGTCCTACATCCTTATTGCATTCACCGTCGTCGAGCTTTTGGTTGACGTGATGCTCCAGGGCATCGGGCCCTTCCTGCTGCGCCCTGCGATCCAGCTCGGCATCCTCGTCGCACTTTCGACAACCGTCGACCCCACGCTGCGTCAGGAGCGCGAATTGCAGCGCCGCCTGCAGGAGATGCTCGACCGCGACGCCGCTGCCGAGGGCATGCTCGGCCGCGATGAGACCGGCGAGGGCTACATCAAGCTCAACTACTTCAACCTGTTCTGGGTATTCTTTGTCTGTTGCGTGCTCGGCCTGATCGCCGAGGACATCTGGCACATGACGGTCGACGACCCCGGCGTCTACCAGAACCGCGCCGGCATGCTGTTTGGCCCCTTCAGCCCCATCTACGGATTTGGTGCCGTACTCATGACCATGGTGCTCAACCGCTTCTACAAAAAGAACCCCATCATCATTTTCCTGGTAAGCGCTGTGCTCGGCGCAAGCTTTGAGGTGTTCGTGGGTTGGTTTATGCAGACCTCGTTTGGCGTGGTCTCGTGGAGCTATTCGCATATGAAGCTCTTTGGCATGCCCGACCCGCTCGCCGTCCTTACGGGCGGTCGCACCTGCACGGGCTTTGCCTGCCTGTGGGGACTGGGCGGCCTGCTTTGGATCAAGCTGCTGCTGCCCAGGCTGCTCAAGCTCATCAACATGATTCCGTGGAAGAGCCGCTACTCCGCCACCGTCATCTTCACCATCATCATGCTGGTTGACGGCGTGATGACGCTGCAGTCGCTCGACTACTGGTATCTGCGCGTCAACGGCACGGAGCCGGATATTCCCGTCGCGCAGTTCTACGGCAAGTATTTCGATAACGACTACATGGAGAACCGCTTCCAGAGCATGACCATGAGCCCCAAGGATGCGACGCGCGTGTAGCGCCACGCAATGCCGAGATTTTCCAACGCACAGAAAAGCCCGCTGGCAGACTGAACTGCCAGTGGGCTTTTGCTAGAGACGGACTCGAATCGATCGCAAAGCCCTATGCCTCGCGCTCGACCTCGCTCACACACTCATTTTTGATAGTGCCGACGAGCGCCTGCAGCGCGTCGGCCACATGCGGGCGAATGTCCCCGCCAATGAGCACGAGCATGATGTCATCGCCCACGGTAAGCTCGCCGCTCGCCAGCCACACGCGCACATAGCCGATACCCGGCATCGCGCGCGTTGCCTCGATAGCGACCTGTACCTTCTGAGCATCGAAGCCAAACACCATGCCGCCCACCCTGCGCCCGGGAGCTACGCCATCGGTTTCGATCCCGCGGACCTCGGACCTGGGCGTCGCGCGCACCACACCGTTATGCGTCAGATACATCCCGCACCCAGCCGCCGAAGCATCGGCCTTGGCCTCACGCAGCCAAGCATCAACCGAAGGCATCGATTTGCCACTCTCAAGCATCATTTCCCTTTTCACCGTCATTGAGTAGCCCATTCTCTATTCCTCAACCGGCGTGAGTACCATAACGGCGCGCGTGTTGCTCAGCGACAGTGAGCGACAGGTCACAAGCGTTACAACCTTGGTTGCCGAAGCGGCACGATCGGTGGCATCGCTCGCCACGGCAGAAGCACCGTCGAGCATCTCGGACAGGTAATTCTTCAGTCCGTCATTGCCCTCGAAGTTGGGCGTGCGCGCCTTGGCATACGTGTCCTCGACCACCTTGGTCGCCAGTGGGCACAACTTATACGTCGCATCGCGCGTGATGTAGTACACGTATTCCATGCTGTCGAACGTCGCCTGATCGGTCGTATCCGAAATCACGTTGAACATCGAACCGTCGTTCATATGATGACCGTAAATCGTGGTCTGCTGATCCACCATGCCCGGCGCGGTATCGTCGCTATCCAAAAAGATGGCGCCCGACGCATTGGCCGTACCGTCAAACAGCGTGTTGAGGTACTTTGAGTTGTTGTTGGTCTGCACCACGGGGTAGTTGATGTTGGTGCCAGGCGCGTAAATCCAGCCAACAACCTCGGGATTTGTCTGGGCAAGCGCATCAAAGTCGACAACCGGCACGCCACTGGCGTCCTTGTCGCTCACATATTGCTTTTCGATCTTTTGATACGACTCGCTCGCTTGCTTGTAGCCAATCTGTGCATTGATAAAGATGGCAGCGGCGGCAACAATCAGGCCGATGCCGATGATGATAAGCAGAATGGGAATGACGGAGCGGCGCTTTTTGCGCGGCGGCTCGGTGTAATCCGACAGCGCGGAGGGCGATGAAGACCGGGGCGGCTTCTTAGCAGTGCTATAAGACGAAGGGCGATATGCAGCCGGCGCGTCCTGCCGACGATGCGTCGCCGGTATCACGGGGCGCGGCGCGCGCGGCTGCTGAGGAGAGGATGTCCGACCCTGCTGCGCCGCATGGGCAGCACCCGGCTTCGACGGATCGGGAATCTGAGAAGCCTTGAATCGTTTTCCCTGATAGTCGGACATGGCTCTCCTTATACTGCGGTGAAACGGCGGAACGCTTAGGCGTCAGCCATCTCCTGTTTCATCTTCTCGATAACCTTGCGGTACTCGGGGTCGCAAGCACCCAGAATCTGCGTGGCGTAGATGGCGGCGTTCTTGGCGCCGTTGATGGCAACGCAGGCCACGGGCACGCCGGAAGGCATCTGCACCATCGACAGCAGCGAATCCATGCCGCCCAGGTCGCTCGTCTTCATGGGTACACCGATGACCGGCAGCGGCGTAAACGCAGCCACGACACCGCCCAGGTGGGCAGCCTTGCCAGCGGCGGCGATAATCACCTTGATACCGCGATCGGCAGCAGTCGAGGCCCACTCATGGACCTTCGCCGGCGTGCGGTGCGCACTCGCGATGACGAGCTCATAGGGCACACCCAGTGCCTCGAGCTCGGCGGTGCAGCCTTCCATAACGCCCAAGTCGGACTTGGAGCCCATGATGATCCCGACAACCGGCTTCTGATCTGCCATAAACAAAGACCTCCTGTTGAGAGCGGTGACGCGGCGTATCCGCGACCCTTAACTACTGAGAGTAGTATAGCTGCTCCCGTCCCTGCGGTCCCCGGGTGCCCCGCGGCGGGCTGGGTTTTTATCTTCACTCCCCTTGCTTCGCAAAGTCGCTCAGATAATAAACCCAGCCCGCCGCGGGGCACCCGGGGACCTACCGGGGATTGCCATGACATACGTTGGCTGAATTTGGTTGGGAAGAAAGATTAATAGGGTGAGGTTAGAGATTCTCTTAAGGACAATCTTTCGTTGAGAGCCGTCCAGGCGCTTAATATCCTTGAGAACATCCGGGTAGAAAGCGACTTCGTGCCTACTCATTCAAACTCGACCTCATCCATCTGATCGAGTTCGTCCTGGCTCACGCCCAGCTCTTCCATAACATCAGACAGGGAGACAAGCATGTCGTCGCTCGTCTCAGCTGCCCTCTTAAGAGCCAGCGTTAACAAGGCGAGGTCTTCTTCCGCCTGCTTCGCCTCCCTGTATTCATCGGGAGTAACAATTACAAACGCTGGCTTGTTGTGTTTGAGGACCACAACAGGATTGTCGTCCCCAACCTTCGAAAAGGCAGCCGAGCCCTTGCCGTGGCTGAAATCGCTAATTGGAACAAGATTGTCGAGCATCTGCAATGCAGGCATAGATACCTCCTAAAAATGAATTCTTTTTGTCATTCATTTTTGCTGCATTGTGCCGCGCAACCGAAAGAACCTTCTAGGATGCGAATCCAATCCGATATTGACCGAAAAAATGGGACAAACAACTCTGAGTTGTTTGTCCCATTTCCCGGGTTGCGTTACGCCTTGTTGCGACGGCGGAAGAACGCTCCGATCGCCGCGAAGATGGCGCCGATACCGCCGACAGCCGCGACGGTCGTCACCGTCTGATCGCCGGTGTTGGGGATCTCGGATCCGCCCTTCTTACCGCCCTGGGCCTTATTGCCCGTCTGTCCGCCGGCGTTCGAACCGCCGCCAGACGTCTGACCACCGTTACCGGAGCCCTGGCTGCCGGAACCTCCGGTGTTGCCCGAGCCACCCTGGTTACCCGAACCGCCCTGATTGCCGGAATCGGCATCCTTGAGACCTTCGATTGCCAGCTTGAGCTGGTCATAGGCCGCCTGAAGCTGGGTGTCAGAAGCACTCTCATCACCCAAGACGTCCTCGGCGTAGGCAATGGCGTCCATCAGGGCCTTGACGGACTCGGCCGTCTTGCCCTTGGTGTCAGATTCCTTCGCCCGCTTGACCAGGGCCTTGAGCTGTTTCTTGGTCGGGTTCTCGACCGGGGTCACCGGAGTCTTCTCAAGCGCGTCGCGAGCACTCTCGAGTGCCTTGAGTGCCTGGTCGACCTCGTCCAGCGTGGCGTTCTCGTCGCTCAGGATGGCGCGGGCGCTCGCCAAGGCGTTCTGGAACGCGGTCCAGGAAGCCTCGGTGTAGTCGCTGGCCTTAAGGTCGCCGGCTGCAATCTCGGCATCGACCTTTTCAATCGCAGCGGTGAGGTCGTCCTTCGCCACCGGGTCGGGAACAGCCGTGCCGTAGAACTTGAGCTCCGATAGGCTGCAATACGTATCGACGCTGTCACCGCCGGCATGGAGCACCTTAACGGTTACGTAGCGGCCGCGCATTGAACTGAAGCTCATCTGCTTCCAGTCGCCGCGGTCGCTGAGCACACGGCCGTCGTTGTCGAAGGTAAACGTACCCATCGATACGGCGGAGCCGTTCTCATACCCGTCGGCGGTGTCGGACACGAGCACCTCAGCCTCAAAGATATCGCCGTTGGTACCAACGTTCTGACGCGGCAGGAACGTTACGTCGGTGAGGTCGTAATCGCGACCGAGGTCGACAGTCAGATGCTGGGGCATGCCCGTCGGGTTGGCCCAGTCGCTGTGCCAAATCGTCTGCTCGTCGCCGTCGAGGGCGTGGGAGGCGTCACCGTTGTCGTAGTCGGCTTCGCTTGAGAATTCAGTCACCTTGACATTCTCGCGATTCTCGGGCGTGTTGATGAGGTTCTTCTCATCCACGGGGCGCATCTTGAGGCCGCCGATCGCCTTCTCGATCTTAGCCGTGGCGTCCGCCACGTCTTTCTTGCTGTAGCTGCCCTGGCCGCTGTCGAGGAGCTTTTGCGCCGCCTCGACCGCAGACGCGAGCGCTGCATAGGAATCCTTGGTGTAGACGGACTCGCTGTAACCTTCGGCCTTGGTGAGTGCGCCCATAAGCGCGGACGTGTCAACACCGGCCTTGACTTCGACCTCATAAGACGCGGTCTTGGTGGGATCGAGCACCGAAGCCACGGTGATCTTGGCCTTGCCGGCCTTGTTGGCGCGCAGGTAGTAGTTGACGCTGTCGCCGGCCTGGACGGCGGAAACGCTCACCACAGAGGGGTCGGAGCTCTCGACCGTCACGTAAGGATAGCCAGCGCTCTCGGGCGTGGCCTTGGCGTCGACAAGCGTCATGTCGCCCTCGAAGAGCGCGGTCTGGTTCTCGCCCAGCTCGACGCCCCCGATAGCCTCGACGCCCTGCGTGTAGTTAAAGTTAATCTCGCGCAGAGTGAGCATCTGGTCACCCGATGCCTCAAGCGGCGTTACCTCAACCTTGGTCGCCTTCTTGCCCTTATTCTCAGCTGAGAGGCCAAAGGCATAGCGGGCCTGATAGGAATCGAAGCGTCCGCCCGAGAACTCCTGGATCGAGCCGTCCTCAAACGTCACGACGGCCTTGATCTTCTGCACGGTGCCGTTGCCGCCGTTGCGGTTAACGACCTCGACGCTATCGAGTTTCGACGGCGTCTTGAAGGCGAACGTCATCGTGGCGGGCAGCTTGACGTAGGTCGGCATCTTGCCGTCGATCCAGTTGGGCTCATAGTTCCACAGGAACTCGAAGTCGTTGCCGCCCTCATTGTTGTCGAACAGTCCGTCATAGCTCTTCTGCTGGATGAACTTCTCGACGTTGGTGCCGTCGTCGGTGGGGAGCTCGTCGTTGGTCATCGTGATGCCAAAGGCGTCGCGGCCGTACTCGGACTTGGTGGGCTGCGGGACATCGGGCATCGTCACCGTGCCATCGCTCGCAAACTCAAGTGCATCGCATGCCGGGCCGATGAGCCACGATGTCGAAGGCAGTTCGACCTTGCCGGCGGTCTTGGCCTTGAGCTTGAAACTCGCCACCGCGCCGGTGCCGTTGTAGAGCTTGCCATCGCCACGGTTGGCGAAGGCCAGGTTGATAGTCTGCGTGCCGTCCGTGAACTGTACCTTCTCGCGCGACAGGTTCTCCATGCCGGCGGTCGAGCCGTCCTGCGAGATGCTCTCGGAGACAAACTCGAACTGATCGCTCTTGAAGTTGACGAGTGCACCCAGGGCGTTGACGTTCTTGGCGTCGGCTGCATAAACGTCGACAGTGATCTCGTCGCCGGCCTCAACTTCGGTCTTGCTGGGGATCACCGCGAGCGTGCCGGCGACCTTGCCCTTTTGTTTGGTGCCGCCGTCGAGCCCCGCCATGGTGAACGAGTAATCGTAAGCGTCATAGACCCCGTTGCCGTTGAGGTCGGCAAAGTGGTCGCGGATCTGCGAGATGAACGTCGAGGCTTCGGGTTCGCGGTTCTCGAGACCCAGGTAGTTCTTCATGTTGGAGTAGTCGCCGTCGGAAATCATTGCCTTGTTGAGGTTGGATCCCACAGCAAAGCCGTCGGTGCCGTCGGTCTTGTAGATGGCGATCTCGGTGGCGGAGAAGAAGTTGCCGACCGAGGCGAGCGGCGTCATGCGCACGTAGCGCGCGGCCACCGTGCCCTCGAATGCCACTGTCTTGCAGGTGGCGGAACGCGCCCAATCGACCTCCTGGCTCGTCCAGTGGACACCGTCGAGGCTCGTCTCGATGCGCATCTTGGTCACCGTGCCGTTGCCGGCATCGTCGCGCGGGTAGTACTCGAGCTTGTCGAGCTTGTACGCGCGTCCGTAATCGACGGTGAGCGCCTTGCCCAGGTCGTTGCCGCCGGAGTGGAAGCCACCGTCGCCCGACTGGAACTCATGATCGAAGGCAAGGTCGGCCGAATGGCTGCCGTAGAGCGAACCCTCCCAGGTGATCTTCTCGGCCTCGGGGACGTTGCGCCATGGATCGAGCGCGGAGTTCGCCTCCAGCACGCCGCTCCAGGCGGAGTAGCCATCGGCGTTGCGCGAGCGAATCTGGTAGGTGTGCTTGCTGTTGTAGGCGAGATCGGTGTGGGTGAACTCGGCCATATCTCCCACGGCAAACACGGTGCCGTCGACCTTCAGGTCATACCCGGTCGCACCATCCACCTTATCCCAGGTGAGCTTGATGCTCGTGGGGGTCGTGGCGTCCTCGGGGGCGGCGAGGTTCGCGGGCGCGGAGAGTTTCTCGTTCAAGCGGTCGACCGCCATCGTGGCGTCAGCGTTCGCAAAGCCGCCGAGTTCGAGCGTCTGCTCGGCCGCGGCGACGTCGGTCTTTGCGAACTTGACATAGACCTTGGGGTTCGTGGTGATCTTTATTTCGTTGAAGCTCTCGCCCTTCTCCGCCTCGCTGTTATCTGCATCGCTGCCGTAGCGGTTGAGGTTGGGGGTCTCGTTGTAGAAGTAGACCGCCTGGCCGGCCTCGGGGGTCGCGGCGTCAAAGGCCTCCTGCGAGTCGACCTCGGTCACGTTGAGCGCGGAGCCGCCGTTCTTGGCGACGACGCTCGTGGGCTTGGCGGACACGTTGGCCACAAAGGTCGTCGTGCGATTTGAGTCGTAGCCGCTATAGCCACCCTGCGAAGCCTCGGCGGTAAACGTGGCGGTGCCGCCCGCGGCCTGGGAGCGATAGACGGTGCTCACATGCTCGCCGTAGGATATGTTGTCGATCGTGCCGTAGGAGTCATCCTTGGTCGTGTTGTTCTCGATGGAGGAACCGTCGTCCTCATACTGCGTGAAGCTGCCTTCACCCTCGGTCGCATAGAACTCGACGATACGCTGGGAGCGATCGGTGCCCTTGGTGTTGGAGGCGCTCACGGCCTCGGGGTTGTTGTTCTCGGCATACATCGGCACGATGCTGTTGGCCTTCACAAAGAGTGGCAGCTTCCAGAGCGGTGCCTCGTAGTTGTTGAGGACCTGGCCGCCGCGGTACTGCTTGCCCGAGAAGTAGTCGATCCAGATAGTGGGGCTATCGTCGGTACCGTAGTTGGGCAGGTAGATGCCGTTGCGCACGTCGTTGCCGGCATCGTCGGCCTGGGTGTCCTGATACACCGGGGCCACCAGGAAGTTCTCACCGAACATGTACTGGTACTGCGTCGAGGTGCTCGCGGCATAGGTGGAGTTGTCGGAGAGCAGCATGGCGCGGATCATGGGCAGGCC
>CALLFD010000315.1 GCA_937997605.1 uncultured Collinsella sp.
GAAGGCCGAGTACATGAGCCTGATTCTTTCGACTGTGACCGGCGTCTCGGCAGGACTGCAGAACACGGGGTAATCGATAGCCCTGTAGTCGTCCGGGCCCGCCATTAGTTTACTTTTAGGCACGTCCTCAGACATGCAAGAAGCCCTCGCTGCGCACTTCGTGCGGCGAGGGCTTCTTGCGTCCTGCGGAGTGTGCCTAAAAGTAAACTAATGGCGGGCCCTGCGATGTCCGGTCTTCAGTGGATTACTGCTGGGGGAATAATGGCGCGCTCCGCGCGTTTTGGATGGGGTCTGTCCCGGCGGCGCATTTGGCGCTTCGCGCCTCGCGTCTTATCGATTGGGATTGAGATGCATGTGGCGCTTCTCGCCTTACGACTGTTGCAGCCGCGGTCCCGTTTGGGGTCGCGGCCGTTTTGTTGTGGGTCAAATATGAACGTTGTGTTAATGAGTCGGTGGACGGTGGTGTTTTTCGGTGAGCGGCGTATCCTTCCAACGGTTTATCTAGTGTGTCAGTTGAAAGGAAGAGGGCGCTCGTCATTGTTTGAATGTGAACTGCCGTTTGACCACAAGACGTTGCATCTGGAGCTCGAGGATAAGAACTTCGCGGGTGTGATGGAAGGTCATCAAAACGAGTTTAAGACTACAAAATCACAGGAAGAGCTGGTAGAGGAGTCACTTGCCAACCCTTATGGCTCGCCTTCGCTCGAGGAGCTTTGTGCTGGCAAGAAGGATATTGTCATCATTAGCTCCGATCATACGCGCCCCGTTCCCTCGCGTGTGACGATGCCTATTCTGCTGCATCACATCCATTCCGCTGCGCCCGAGGCTCGAGTGCGTATTTTGGTTGCTACGGGTATGCATCGTCCTTCGACGCACGAGGAGCTCGTCAACAAGTACGGCGAGGAGATCGTTGCCAACGAGGAAATCGTTATGCACGTCGCGACTGACGACAGCATGATGAAAAAGATCGGCACCCTGCCTTCCGGTGGCGAGTGCATCATCAACAAGATTGCCACCGATTGCGATCTGCTGCTTGCCGAGGGCTTTATTGAGCCGCACTTCTTTGCCGGTTTCTCTGGTAGCCGCAAGTCCGTCCTGCCTGGCATCGCCAGCTACAAGACCATCATGTACAACCACAACGGTCAGTTTGTGAATGATTCCCACTCGCGTGCTGGCAACCTGTGCCACAACCACGTGAGCGAGGACATGTTTGCCGCTGCCGAGATGGCTCACCTTGCCTTTGTGCTTAACGTGGTGCTCAACGGCAAGCACGAGGTCATCGGCTCCTTTGCCGGCGACATCCACAAGGCGCATGAGGCCGGCTGCGAGTTCGTCAAGAGCCTTGCCGGCGTTGAGCCCGTCGAGTGCGAGATTGCCATCACCACCAACGGCGGCTACCCGCTCGACCAGAACATCTACCAGGCCGTGAAGGGCATGTGCTCTGCCGAGGCCACGCTTCCCGAGGGCGGCGTGATCATCGACGTCGCCGGCTGTGCCGACGGTCACGGTGGCGAGGGCTTCTATCACAACATCGCCGACAACGATCCGGCAGAGTTTGAGCGCGCCTGCATCGACCGTCCTAAGGACGAGACCCTGCCCGACCAGTGGACGAGCCAGATCTTTGCCCGCATCCTGGCGCATCACCCTGTGATCATGGTCACCGACCTGTGTGATCACCAGATGATCAAGGATATGCACATGACGCCGGTCAACACCCTCGATGAGGCGCTCAAGCTCGCCTTTGAGATGAAGGGTGCCGATGCCAAGGTGGCCGTCATTCCCGATGGCCTGGGCGTTGTTGTCGCTCAGCACTAGTGCGCGGCTCAAACGAATCGTTTATAACCGACAAGAAAGATAAGGTTTTATGCTTACCAAACTCCTCTGCGAATTCGGCGCAACGGCCCTCATGATCATCTTTGGCGTGGGCGTGCACTGCGATACCGTGCTTAAGGGCACCAAGTATCAGGGCTCCGGCCACATGTTTGCCATCACCACCTGGTCTTTTGGCATCTCGGTCTGCCTGTTTGTCTTTGGCGGCGCCGTGTGCATGAACCCCGCCATGGTGCTTGCCCAGTGCATCGTAGGCCTGGTGCCGTGGAGCAGCTGCATCCCCTTCATGATTGCCGATATGCTCGGCGGCTTTGTGGGCGCCGTAATCGCTTGGCTGATGTATGCCGATGAGTTCAAGGCTTCCGAGGGCGTCGTCGACCCCATTGCCCAGCGCAACATCTTCTCGACCAACCCCACCACCGAGGGCACGAACTATGCCCGTAACTTCTTCTGCGAGGCCATCTGCACCTTTGTGTTCATCAGCGCCATCCTTGCTGCCGCTAGCCGCGCTGGTGAGAACGTTCTGATGCTCGCCATCTGCGTCGGTCTGATCGTTTGGGCCGTTGGCATGGGCATGGGCGGCATCACCGGCTTCGCCATGAACCAGGCTCGTGACCTTGGTCCTCGCATGGCCTATCAGGTGCTGCCGATCAAGAACAAGGCTGACAACAACTGGAAGTACGGCCTGCTCGTTCCTGGCATCGCACCGTTTATCGGTGCCGCTCTGGCCGCACTGTTTGTGCACGGTTTCTTGGGCATGTTCTAGTCTGAGGCTACATAGTTGTCCGCTGACCGCATGGGGTAACTTCCCAGCGCGTCCTCGGACATGCAAAAAGGCTCGCTGCGCACTTCGTGCGGCGAGCCTTTTTGCGTCCTGCGGAATGCGCTGGGAAGTTACCCCATGCGGTCAGCTGCGGGGTCTTTGTTGCGTTCGTACAAGCAACCCAACATATATATCTGAATTTGGATGGGAGGGGCTTGTTGCTGGTAGGGGCGTTGGGCTGTCGTCGATACTTTGGGATGGATTGTGCTTTGGGTTGGGGCGGAACTTTGGGATGAGCTTCTTACTTAGTTGAAGAGGGGCTTTATGGCTGATAGGTAGTCTTTGGCTACGTTCTCTTTTGGGGCTTGGAAGTTGTGCCAGGCCCACCATTGGACCATTCCTACGAAGCTTGAGGCTATGTGATGTAGTAGGAAGCTTCGGTCCATGGTGGCGGAGGGGCCGTTTGGGTCGGTAGGGACGGTTTCGGCTGCTCGTGACATGATGGTCTTGCGTAAGCAGTCGGCGAAGACGCGTGAGCCGGCGCCGGCTACGAGGGCTCGAACGCCCTGGCGGCGTTCCCAGAGGTTGTTGAGGATATGCTCGACCTGTACGAGTGGGTCGTCGAGGGGCGTACCGTCATCGTCGAGGGCGTGGGTGCAGATGTCGCTCACGAGCTCGGACAGTAGGTCGTCTTTGCTCTTAAAGAGGCCGTAGAATGTCGCGCGGCCTACGTGAGCGCGCGCGATGATGTCGCCGACGGTAATCTTGCCGTAGTCCACTTCGCGTAGCAGCTCGGAGAACGCTGCAACGATGGCAGCGCGGCTTTTTTCTTTGCGGGCATCCATGGCTATGCATCCACGTGAACGAGCAGACAACGGAGCGTGCCGGAGCAACCCTCGTAGGGGCGCTTGCCGGCGCCGTAGCCGACGGCTTCGATGTGGTAGCGTGCCGGCAGGTGCTCGGACGTGCGCAGCGCGGTGACGATGGCGGCGCCCGTGGGCGTCACGAGCTCGCCAGCGACCGGTGCAGGCATGAGGGCGATATTGCCCGCCTGGCACAGGTTGACGACAGCGGGGACGGGAATGGGCATAAGGCCGTGGGCGCAGCGGATGGTTCCGTGGCCCTCGGAGAGCGACTCGACAACGATGTCCTCGATACCCAGGTCATCGAGACAGATGGCGACCGAGCAGATGTCGACGATGGAGTCGATGGCGCCTACCTCGTGGAACATGACGGTCTCGGGCGTTTTGCCGTGGGCCTTGGCCTCGGCGGCGGCGAGTGCGGTAAAGATGGCGAGCGCGCGGCGCTTGGCGCCATCGCTTAACTGCGAGCCATCGATGATGGCGGTGACATCCGCCAAAGAACGGTGGTGATGGTGGTGGGTGTGGTGATGATCTTCGTGCTCATGGGCGTGGCCCTCATGGTCGTGCTCATGGCAGTGCTCGTGTTCGTGCCCGCCATGGTCATGATGGTGGTGCTCATGCTCGTGCGTGTGCTCGACGGCTGCTTCGTTGCCGTAGAGCCAGGCCATATCGTGATCGTGGTTCTCGAGCTCCTCTGCAAGCTGGACGTCGAAATCGCAGGCGTCGATGCCATGCTTGTTTACGCGCGTCACGGCGATCGAAAAGCCATCGACCGGCAGCGTGGCGAGCTGCTCGCGCAGATGCTCCTCGCTGGCGCCCAGGTCGAGCAGGGCCGCGACGGTCATGTCGCCGCTGATGCCCGAGGTGCCGTCGATGATAAGCGTGTGCTGATGGTTGGACATGGAATGCTCCTTAACGGGCGCGGGGTGTGCCGGCGCTCAGATGATTGATAAGACTTGCCTGATAGGCGGCACCAAAGCCGTTGTCGATATTGACGACCGAAACGCCGCTGGCACAGGAGTTGAGCATGGCGAGCAGTGCGGCTACGCCACCAAAACTTGCGCCGTAGCCCACGCTGGTGGGAACGGCGATGACCGGACAGCTCACCAGACCGCCGATAACGCTCGCCAGCGCGCCCTCCATGCCGGCGATGGCGATGACCACCTGCGCCTGAGCAAGTTCCTCGGCATGCGCGAGCAGGCGGTGCAGGCCGGCGACGCCCACGTCGTAGAGGCGGTCGACCTCGTTGCCATAGAACTCGGCCGTCAATGCGGCTTCCTCGGCGACGGGCAAGTCGCTCGTGCCAGCGCAGGCGACGACGATGCGTCCGTTGCCGGTAGGGGAGGGCTTGCCGCCCACGAGGGCGAGCTGTGCGTCTGGGACATATCCCAGGTCGATGCCGTTGTCGAGGAGCTCCGAGGTGCGGGCTGCTTTTTCGCTGTCCAGGCGCGTGACCAGGACGCGCTCCTGGCCGGCATCGCGCAGCGCTTTGATAATGGCGGTAATCTGCTCCGCGGTTTTACCGGCACCGTAGACAACCTCGCCGGCTCCCTGGCGCACCCCGCGCGAAAGATCGAGCTGTGCAAAGCCCAGGTCGGCGGTCGGCGCCGTCTGGATGCGCGTGAGGGCATCGGCCGGCATAATGCTTCCGTCTGCCACGTCACTTAGCAATTGCTCAAGATCTCGTTTGTCCATATAAGTTCCCTTCGACGCAGAAAAGTTTAGCACGCGAAGGGTTGTTTCCGAACATTAGAGCATAATTGTTCGGAAATCTGACATGTCAGATTAGATGAAGTTGTGAGGCAAACTGACTAGTCGCGCAGGATGATGTCCATGGCGAGCATCAGGTTGCGCTCGTCGATGGCAAATGGGGCGGCCTCGCGCGTCTTGGGCTTGGCGCAAAATGCGATGCCCGTGCCTGCGGCCTGAATCATGGGGATGTCGTTGGCGCCGTCACCGATCGCGACGGTATGGGCCATATCGACACCGCACTCGACTGCCCAATCCAGCAGCTGGATGAGCTTGGACTCCTTGGTCACAATGTCTGCCGCCAACTTACCGGTGAGCTTGCCGTCCACGACCTCCAGGCGGTTAGCCAGGCAGAAGTCGATGCCCGCGGCGGCCACGATCTTGTCGGCGACCTCGTGGAAGCCGCCGCTCACCACGCCGACCTTCCAGCCCTTGCTGTGTGCCGAGCGCACAAGCTCCAACGCGC
>CALLFD010000316.1 GCA_937997605.1 uncultured Collinsella sp.
TCGAGGAAAACCTTGGCGAGGGGTATGTCCGCCTCCGCGTTTCGGAGGCCGAGCGCCGTCAGGCCAAGCATGACATTCAGCATGTAGAGGACATTGTCATCGAGATGCTGCGTAATGCTCGCGATGCCGGAGCCGATAAGGTCTATCTTGCCACGACCAAGGAGGAGGGTGTTCGCACCCTCCTCTTCCTGGATAACGGTTCGGGCGTTCCGCAGGATATGCAGGAGCGTATCTTCGATGCCCGTGTCACCTCCAAACTCGAGAGCATGAAAATAGACCGTTGGGGTGTTCACGGTCGTGGTATGGCGTTGTTCTCTATCAAGCAGAACACGGATGAGGCGCGCGTTGTTACATCGGGCGTCGATTTGGGCTCCGCGTTTAAGGTGTGCGTTGCTACCGATCGCTTGGGTGAGCGCGCCGACCAGTCGAGCTGGCCTCAGGCGGTTAAAGACGAAGACGGACGCTATGTATGTGCTCGCGGCCCCCACAACATCATTCGTGCTGCGTGTGAGTTTGCCCTTGAGGAGCTGCGTTGCTGCGATGTGTATCTGGGCTCTCCATCCGAGATCGCTGCGACCCTGTACGCTCAGACTTCGAGTCGTCTCGATACGTCGCGCCTGCTCTTTATCGATGACGAGTGCGAGCTTCCGGTTATCGATCGTTTGGGCCTTGCCTCGGATGCCGAGGACTTTATCCGGATCTGCTCCGGGCTGGGTCTCGAGATGTCCGAGCGCACTGCCCACCGTATTCTGTCGGGACAGATTAAGCCCGTTCGCGGCGTGACCGCGCGCCTGCTGCGCGAGCGTGATTCTACCTCGCATGCGCCGGCTCCCGTCGATCTTGCCAAGGACCGTCGAGGCCTTCGTATCGCCAAGGATGATATGGCGCAGTTTTCGCGTGCTGTCGAGCGTGACTTTAACGACCTCGCTGCCCGGTATTACCTCAATCTGTGCGGCGACCCTAAGATTCGCGTTTCGCGTGATCGCATCACGGTGACGTTCGATCTTGCCAAAGAGGAATAGCATCTTTACCGAGTCCGCTCGGTACGATACAGTTATTGCAGTTAAAACGTACTTTTAAACGCAGGAGTTTCT
>CALLFD010000317.1 GCA_937997605.1 uncultured Collinsella sp.
CGCGGATGGAACGTGCGCTCGCGCAAAAACTCGGTATCGACGGCAATCGCGTCGAACTCACGGGCGCGCTGGCAAAAGTCGAGTAGAGCCGGATGTGTGGAAATGTACATATCAACCCATCGAATAAGGTTAGGCCCGAAAAACACGGGTAGGATATCGGCATTGCCTTACAACTATACTCGGTTAGTCACAGAACGGGAACGTAAGTATGCGCTGCCTTATCATCCACAACCCGGCATCGGGCCCCAGCTCAGATGAAATCTTCGCATTCACGCACGCCCTTGCACAGGGCGGCGACGAGGTCGTGATGCGCTTTATCGGCGATGGCATGGAACCCGAGGACGCCGTGGCAGACGTGCGCGAGTTTGACCGCGTGGTCGTTTCGGGCGGCGACGGCACTGTCTCCAACGTGCTCGACCAGATGCGCGGATGCGGTGTCCCCACGCTCGTCTTCCCCTCCGGTACGGCCTGCCTGTTCTTCAACAACATCGGCAATGCCCCCGAGGCGGCGGCGCTCGCCAAGGCCTGCCGTGCCGGTCGCACGGTCAAAGTCGACATGGGCGAGCTCTTTTGGCTCGACGAGAACGGCAACGAGAAGCGCCACGGCTTCATCATCATCGCCGGCTCGGGCTTCGACGCCGAGATCATGATGAAGGCCGCCCCCACCAAAAACGACATCGGCGAGATCGCTTACTTCCTCTCCGCGCTCGCCACGCCCAATCCCACGGTGGCGCACTTTACGATTGAGCATGACGGCATTGTCGAGGAGCTCGACGGCATCTGCTGCATGGCCGGCAACACCTCGGTCATCCAAAACGACATCAACCTGTTCCCCGACTGCCGTATGAACGATGGCATGGTCGACATTGCGGTCATCGAACCCGTAAAAACTGTGCAGCTTCTACCGACTGTGATCACCGCCGCACTCGACCCCGCCGGCAAGGTACTCGGCCGCCCGCAGTTCAAGATCATCCAGACCAAGGAAGCCAAGATCACCTGCACCCCGTCGCTGGGCATGCAGTTCGATGGCGAGATTATCTCCAGCAATTCGGGCGTCTTTGGAGCCCGCGCGCTTCCGCAATGCCTCGACCTCATCGTCGACGAATTCTCCCCGCTCGGAAAATAGGAGGACCCTATGAACGACAATCCCCTGCTCGGCTTTATCATCATCGTTTTGGCCATGCTCGTCGGCTATGCGATCAACGTGATCCACCGCCGGAAGAAGTAATTCCACATTGGTATGATATTCATCCAATTATCGTCTCCCCTGCTGTTTATGCATTTGCCAAACAGCGGGGGATTTTCTTTGCGCCCCGTGCAAGGCGCTTTATTCAGGTAATGTAATTGCAGGACGTCTTTATTAAAGTAAAGCTACAAACCGAGTATAATTAACCACTCATCGCATATTTCATTACGCTCATCGAGTAAGTTTCTTTCATAGATGAATATTGTTTCCAGTTCGTTACGCTAATGGGGTGTCTTTATTGGCTGAAGCTCTCTGGCAACGGAGAGCTTTCGCACGCTGGGAGGGAAAATGAGGAAAACTCACCCCGTCAACGCGCTCAAAAAGCTTGGCATAGGCCTCGCCTTTGGAGCTGCAACCATCATGTCCATGCCGACGTCTGCGCTCGCCTGCACGCAGATCTACATGGGCGGCAAGCTCACGGCGGACGGCAACACGTACTACGGCCGCGCCGAGGACTTTGGCAAGCGCTATCTTAAGCACTACGGCATCGAACCTGCCCACGAACCTGGCTTTAAGTACAGCTCGATTGAATCTGCTTTTGAATACACTTCGAACAAGCCTACCTATCGCTACAGCTATGTACGCGACCACCCCTCCAACTGGATGGGTCGCACCGACGCCTACTCCGAGGCCGGCATCAACGAGAAGGGCGTCTCCTGCTCCGCCACGCTAAGCACCTCCTATAACGAGGAGGCCGCTGCAGCAGACCTCATCGATGAGGAAGTGGGTCTGGGCGAGTACAGTTACGGCAGCATCATCCTGGGCGAGAGCGCCACGGCCCGCGAGGGCGTCGAGCTCCTCGGCAGCCTGATCGATGATCAAGGCGTCTGCACCAACGACCAGATCATCATCGCCGACAACAACGAGACCTGGCTGTTCGCCACACTTTCCGCCCATCAGTGGATCGCCATGAAGCTCGCTGACGACGTCGCGTCGCTCAACCCTAATATCGGGAGCCTCAACTACGATGTCGACCTCAATGACACCGAGAATTGCCTCCACTCTGAAAAGATCCAATCCATGCCCGAAGAAAAGGGTTTCGCCAAATACTCCGCTGACGGCAAATTCGATGTCGCCCAAACGTATGGCGAAAGCCTCGCCGATTCCGGCGTAAACCAGTGGTCCCGCTATGTACAAGGCCGCGATTATTTTGGTAGTCAGCTGACCGAAGGCACAGATTACGACATTATCACAGTAAAGGAGAAAGGAAAACCTGACCAAAAGGGAGCCATGGTCAGCGAAATCCAGCCCCTGTTCTTCAAGCCTGGCAAGTCTGGTTGGAGCACTTTCGAGTTGATTCGCGCCTTCGGCAACCGCGGCGAGAACGTCCCTGGCCTCAACGCGAACACTGATGGTGTTTATTGCATCGGCAGCGAGCGCAACACCGAGATCAACCTCTTCCAGATTCGTCGCGGGTATGACCCCGAAGTCGCTACCATCCAGTGGGAAATGCTCTCCCGCGCCGCGTACTCCGTCGCCATCCCGTTGTACTCCGCTCTGATAACTGAGGTCAGCCCGTACTTCAGCGATCAGACCGTCTCCTTCGATCACTGCAAACAGACTGACGTCGTGTACAACGAGGAGCCCGAGAACTCAATCAACTACGTCCTCATGGACATCAGCTCGCTCTGCTTTGAGAACCCTGACACCCTTGGTATCAGCGTCCGTGCCTACCTCGATGCGCTCCAGAACGAGCTCATCGAGCAGAACAAGGAAGTTGACGCCGCCATGCTAGCCGAGACGACCACCGAGGGCCGCACTGCCCTGGCCAACAAGGCCGGCAAGGCTGCTACCGAGAACACCTACAAGAAGTGCAAGGCCCTGCTCCAGGAGATGCGCGCCTATCAGAAGGCCGAAAACTTCGACCAGCCCTTCACCCCGAGCGACCTGAACACCGAGACCAACGGCCTCAAGGTGTCCATCACCTACGCCAAGGACGCTCTTGCCACCGACCCGGTAACCCCGGATCAGCCTGGTACTCCTGAGCAGCCCGGTACCCCCGAGCAGCCCGCTAAGCCCGAGCAGCCCACCACCAAGCCCGAGAAGCCTGGCAAGTCGGACACCACGACCACGGTAACCACCAACAAGACGAACACCAAGGGCGGCCTGCCCACCACCGGTGATCGTTTTGATGGCCGCATGGTGGCCGCATTCGCCATCGCTGGCGTTGCCGTCATCTCCGCGGGCGGTTACTTCCTCTACCGTCGCAATAAGGAGTAACGTCTTAGCTGAGCGGACAAGGCAGCAATGGCAGCCTCGCCCGCTCAGCCCGCTCTTTTGACCGGCGGGAAACCCGCCTGAAATCTTTTTAAAAAAGATTTCCCCGCACACACTTTGCTGTGCTATAGTGCAGCGCAACAGCAACAAGGTGCGACCGCGCCACGGCATCATGAAAGGAGCCACCGACATGAAGAACACGATGAAGTCTCTCAACAACTGGTGGTGGCGTGATGCGAATACGATCGGTCGACAGTGAGTC
>CALLFD010000318.1 GCA_937997605.1 uncultured Collinsella sp.
CGCTCGATGAGTGCGAACTCTTCGCCCAAGTCCTTCTTGGCTGCCAGTGAGCGCGCGTAACGGCGGCAGACCTCGGCGCGCGGGTCGCTGAGCGTATAGACGGCGTGGCCCATGCCGTAGATGAGGCCCGTGCCGTCGAAGGCCTGCTTGTCGAGGATCTTGCCCAGGTAGGCCGCGACCTCGTCCTCGTCCTCCCAGTTGGAGACATGCGCGCGGATGTCCTCGTGCATAGACACGACCTTGGCATTGGCGCCGCCGTGGCGCGGGCCCTTGAGCGAGCCGATAGCCGCGGCGTAGGCGGAATACGGGTCGGTGGCCGAAGACGACAGCACGCGGCAAGCGAAGGTGGAGTTGTTGCCGCCGCCGTGCTCGGCATGCAGCATGAGCATAACGTCGAGCAGCATCGCCTCATCGCGGGTGAACGCCATGCCGCCGCGCAGGACCTGTAGGATGGTCTCGGCGGTGGAGAGGCCGGGCGTGGGGTGCGGCACGTGAACCTCGGAGCCGCGAAGCTTGGCGACCGAGGCCATGTGTGCGAAGGCGGCGATGCGCGGGAGACGTGCGAGCATGGAAATGGCGACGTCGATTTCGTGCTCGGGCGTGATCACGTCTGGTTCGGCATCGAAGGCGTAGAGCAGCAGCACGGCGCGCTGAAGCACGTTCATGATGCTCGACGACACCGTGGTCATGGGAAACTCTTTGACGTACTCGTCGCTCAGATGTCTAAAGGCACCTAGGCGCTCGCAGAAGCCGTCGAGCTCTTCCTTGTTGGGCAGCGAACCCGTGATAAGCAGATAGGCGACTTCTTCGTAGCCGTAGCGATTCTCGGCCTGGGCATTGTTGACCAGATCCTCGATGCTGTAGCCGCGAAGCGTGAGCTTGCCCTGATCGGGCACGACCTTTCCGTCGACCTTGTTGTAGCCGTGCACATCCGAGATACGAGTGAGGCCCGCGACCACGCCCGAGCCGTCGGCATTGCGCAGGCCGCGCTTGACATTGTGCTCTTCGAACAAGCCCTCGTCATAAGGGTCGGTCGGCAGGCCGTGGTAGAGGCTTTCGCTCTCAGGCGAAATCTGGCGGCTTGCTTCGTAATCCAGAACCAGTCGGCTCAAGTGGTCATCGAAGCGGTAATAGATTTTCTTGGCGTCGTAGGCCATGCGCGCTCCTCTCCGGGCCGCATCGGGGTGGCTTGCATGGGCATGCGCGCGTCAGGCTATCCCCGGCGGCCTGTTCGCTACAGGCGGTACATAAAGTTGAAGACGTCCTCGCGCTGGATGGACACGTTGACGCCCGAAAGCTCGCCGGCCTCGGCCAGCGCCTTCTGCAGCTCGGCGAAGTCGAGCTTGGACTCGGCGGTATCGGCCAGCATGGTCATGGTGAAGATGTCCTCGATAATGGACTGCGTGATGTCGCGGATGTCGACGTTGGCCTCGCCTAGGACACGGGTGACGCCGGCGACGATACCGGGGCGGTTCTTGCCAAGGACGGTGATGACGATGCGGGAGGACGAGATCTCGGCCATGGGAAACCCTTTCGCGTGATTGCGGCGCGCGCGGGGCGCTCCGCTACGGTACAGTGTTCATCATTGTACCTGTCTGGCGCAAAAAAGGCGCGCTCGCTGCGGCGTTACACGTCTGCAACATGGGAGAAGGGGCAACAGGGTGCGTGTCCGCTGCGGTTGGCCACGCCGTGTTGCACAAAGACCGTGAACCTTTTGTGGGACGCGCGGCGCTGTGGTACCATAGCCGAGTTTGTTGTCTTGGTCGGAAACCAAGACGCCTTATGCGCTGATCGGTAACCAGCGCCTGACCAATAAGGAGTCCTACCATGAAGCAGGGTATCCATCCCCAGTATGTCGAGTGCACGGTGACGTGCTCCTGCGGCAACACCTTCAAGACGCACGCTACCGTGTCCGAGATGAAGGTCGAGCTTTGCAACGAGTGCCACCCGTTCTACACCGGCCAGCAGAAGTTCGTCGACACCGGTGGACGCGTCCAGCGCTTCGCCGACAAGTTCGGTGGCGCCGCTGCCGCTCAGCTCAAGAAGGCCGAGGAGGCCAAGGCCGCCAAGGCCGCCAAGGCTGCTGAGGCCGAGGCCGCTCGCAAGGCCGCCGCTGAGGCTAAGGCTGCCGAGAAGGCTAAGCGTGCTGCTAAGTTTGCCGAGGAGGCTGCCAAGCAGGCCGCCGAGGCTCCCGCAGAGGCTCCCGTCGAGGAGGCCGCTGCCGAGGCCGAGACCACCGAGGCTGCTGAGTAAATAGCTCGCCGCGGAATCGCTCGCATTCATGGCATGAGGGCCGTGCATCCGTTTGGGTGCGCGGCCCTTTTCTTTTTATTGGTGCAAACCAACCTGCCCCCATTGCATCAAATGGCAGAGAGGCAGCGTTTGCCCAGATAAAACCTGCCAAAATTAACCTGTCCATTGTGGCAGGTTGGTCGTAGTTATTACGTGGCGGTCGAGGTCGACCGTATAGGCCGCGCCTTGTTTGGCTAAAGTACAATCATCTGTGTTTAACTCGCCCGCAGCTGCACGGCGTGGGCGATGGCCAAAAAGGAAAACCACATGGGATTCATGTCAAAGCTGCTGTCCTTTGGATCCGATAAGGACCTTAAGCGCTACTACAAGATCGTCGACCAGATCAACGGTCTTGAGCCCCAGTTTGAGAAGATGACCGAGGAGGAACTCCGCGGCCAGACCGATAAGTTCCGCGAGCGTTACGCCAACGGCGAGTCGCTCGACGACATGCTCCCCGAGGCCTTTGCCACCGTGCGTGAGGCTTCCAAGCGCACCATGGGTATGCGCCACTTTGACGTGCAGCTCATTGGCGCCATGGCACTGCACGAGGGCCACATCGCCGAGATGAAGACCGGCGAAGGTAAGACCCTCGTCTCCACCTTGGCCGGCTATCTCAACGCTATTGCCGGCAAGGGCGTGCACGTCGTTACTGTCAATGATTACCTTGCCAAGCGTGACTCCGAGTGGATGGGCCGCATCTATAAGTACCTGGGTATGACCGTCGGTCTGCTCCAGAACAACATGCCGCTCGAGCTCAAGCGCCCGGCCTACCAGGCCGACGTCACCTACGGCACCAACTCCGAGTTCGGCTTTGATTACCTGCGCGACAACATGGTTACCCGTCCCGAGCAGCGCGTGCAGCGCGGCCACAACTACGCCATCGTCGACGAGGTTGACTCCATCCTGATCGATGAGGCCCGCACCCCGCTGATCATCTCGGGCGCTGGCACCAAGTCCGCCAGTACCTACAAGGACTTCGCGCGTGCCGTGCGTGGCCTTGAGCGCGGCGAGGACGTGTCGCACGACATGCTCACCGCTACCGAGGACGTGGAGCCCACGGGCGACTATGTCATGGACGAGGCCAAGCACACCATTGCCGCCACCGAGCGCGGCCTTAAGAAAATCGAGCGCCGCCTGGGTATCGATGACATCTATGCCGATCTCTCCGGTCAGCTGGTCAACCACCTGCAGCAGGCGCTGAAGGCCCAGTACATGTTCCACCGCGATAAGCAGTACGTGGTCACCAACGGCGAGGTCAAGATCGTCGACGAGTTCACCGGCCGCATTATGGAAGGCCGCCGCTATTCTGAGGGCCTGCACCAGGCCATCGAGGCCAAAGAGGGCGTGCTCGTACGCGAGGAGAACCAGACACTCGCCACCATCACCCTGCAGAACTACTTCCGTCTGTATGACAAGCTCTCCGGCATGACCGG